>CAXTUK010000094.1:4324-8346 GCA_964247395.1 uncultured Acetobacteraceae bacterium | reverse complement strand
GGTCGCGGTGGTGGTGCAGGCGCGCCTCAACCCCTGACGTCACCTGGAGCCCGGCTTGGCGCTCCGGGCGGCGCGGGCTAGACAACCCGGCTCGATCGTTGCCGTTCGGCAGCGCGGACGGAGGGCACATGCGTCATCGTTGGTCCAGCATCGCGGCGGCTCCGCTTCTCGCGTGCGCGGTCGCACTCGCCGGCTGCGGCCAAGGAGGCACCGACAACGCGCTCGCCGTCCCGGACAAGGGCCACCTGCTCGGCAACACCGACCGCTCGTCGGAGCTGGCCGCCGCCACCCCGGACGCCGGCGGCGTCAACGCCTATCTCTGGCGCGGCGCGATCGACGTGCTGAGCTTCATGCCCCTCGCTTCCGCCGACCCGATCGGCGGCGTCATCATCACCGACTGGTACACGCCGCCCACCATCAGCGGGGAACGCTTCAAGGCCGAGGCCTACGTGCTCGGCCGCACGCTCGCCGCCAACGACGTGCGCGTCTCGGTGTTCCGCCAGGTCATGCAGGACGGCCAGTGGGTGGATGCGACGATCGCGCCCGACACCGCCGCCGACATCACCAACAAGGTGCTGGTCCGCGCCCGCGAGCTGCGCGCCGGCGCGTCGGGCTGAACACGAGCGATGGACACCCAGGTCGAGACCCGGCCGTACGACCCGCGCGCCGCCGAGCGTCATTGGCAGTCGGTGTGGGCGGAGCGGCGTTGCTTCTCGGTTCCCGACGTGCCGCCGCCCGGCGCGCGCACCTTCTACGCGCTCGACATGTTCCCCTATCCGTCGGGCCGCATCCACATGGGTCATGTTCGCAACTACGCGATCGGCGACCTGATCGCCCGCTACAAGCGAGCCCGCGGGTTCCTGGTGCTGCATCCGATGGGCTGGGACGCCTTCGGACTGCCGGCCGAGAATGCCGCGCGCGACCGCGGCGTCAGCCCCGCCGCCTGGACCTACGCCAACATCGACGCGATGCGCGAGGCGCTGGCGCCGATCGGCCTCTCCGTCGACTGGAGCCGCGAGTTCGCCACCTGCGACCCGGAATACTATGGCCAGCAGCAGGCGCTGTTCCTCGACCTGCTCGCGCACGACCTCGCCTACCGGCGCGAGAGCCTGGTCAACTGGGATCCGGTCGACCAGACCGTGCTCGCCAACGAGCAGGTGATCGACGGCCACGGCTGGCGCTCGGGCGCCCCGATCGAGACGCGTCGCCTGTCGCAATGGTTCTTCCGCATCACCGCCTTCGCCGCCGAACTGCTCGACGGGCTCGCCAGCCTCGACTGCTGGCCCGAACGCGTCCGAACCATGCAGGAGAAATGGATCGGCCGCAGCGAAGGCGCGCGCGTCCGCTTCCCTCTCGTGGGCATGGACGCGACCGTCGAGGTGTATACCACCAGGCCCGACACGCTGTTCGGCATGTCCTTCCTCGCCATCGCCGCCGAGCACCCGCTCGCCGCCGCCTCGGCACCAGCGAGGCCGTCATCGAGACCGCCGAGAAGCAGGGCTACGACACCGGCCTGCACGTCCGGCATCCGTTCATCGAGGGCGCCGAATACCCGGTCTGGATCGCCAACTTCGTGCTCGCCGGCTACGGCACCGGCGCCGTCTTCGGCTGCCCGGCGCATGACGAGCGCGACCACGAGTTCGCCAGCAAGTACGCGCTGCCGATCCGCTCCGTCATCGCGCCCGGGGGCGTGGAGGCCGCCGACGTCTCGCGGGCCGCCTACACCGGCCCCGGCGACATCGTCGCATCCGGCTTCCTCGACGGCCTGTCGACGACTGAGGCCAAGCGCGTCGCGATCGCTCGACTCGAGGCCGGGGGCGCCGGCGAAGGCGTGGTGAACTGGCGCCTGCGCGACTGGGGGGTCTCGCGCCAGCGCCCCTGGGGATGCCCGATCCCGATCATCCACTGCCCTGCCTGCGGCGTCGTGCCGGTGCCGCGCGACCAGTTGCCGGTCAGGCTCCCCGAGGACATCCGCTTCGACGCCCCCGGCAATCCGCTCGATCATCATCCGGGCTTCAAGCACGTCGCCTGCCCGTCCTGCGGCGCCCCCGCCACGCGCGAGACCGACACGCTCGACACCTTCGTCGACAGCGCCTGGTATTTCGCCCGCTTCTGCTCGCCCGGGTCAGCCATGCCGTTCGACCGCGCGGCCGCCGACGCCTGGCTGCCCGTCGACCAGTATGTCGGCGGCATCGAGCACGCGATCCTGCACCTGCTCTATGCCCGCTTCTTCGTCCGCGCGATGAAGCAGACGGGCCATCTCGGGATCGACGAGCCGTTCGCCGGCCTGTTCACCCAGGGCATGGTCACGCACGAGACCTACCGCGACGGGACCGGCGCCTGGCTCTACCCGGAAGAGGTCGAGCATGACGCCGGCAGCGCCAGGAGGATCGGCACCGGCGCGCCCGTCGCCGTCGGCCGGGTCGAGAAGATGAGCAAGTCGCGGCGCAACGTCGTCGAGCCCGCGGCGATCATCGAGCGCTACGGCGCCGATACCGCGCGCTGGTTCATGGTGTCGGACAACCCGCCCGATCGCGATCTCGAATGGACCGAAGCCGGCATCGCCGGCGCCTGGCGCTTCCTGCAGAAACTGCACCGGCTCGCCGAGACCGCCGCAACCCTTCCCGCCGGCAGCAGGCCGCCGCAGTTCGGCGAGGACGCCGACACGCTGCGACGCGCGACCCATCGCACGATCGCCTCGGTGACCGAGGCGATCGAGCATTTCGGCTTCAACGTCGCCGTCGCCCGCCTGCACGAGCTCGTCTCGGCCCTGGCCGACGCCGAGCGCGCGCCGCCTGCGTCCGATCTCGACTGGGCCAGGCGCGAGGCCGCCCTCACCGCCGCCTTGCTCGCGGCCCCGATCATCCCGCATCTCGCCGAGGAGATCACGGCCAGGCTCGAGCCGGGCGGCCCGCTCGCCGCCGAGCGCCCGTTCCCCGTCGCTGATCCAGCGCTGCTGGTGCGCAGCCGGATCACGATGGCGGTCCAGATCGGCGGCAAGCTGCGCGGTACGGTCGAGGTCGCCGCCGACGCGGCGGCCGCCGACGTGCTCGCGGCCGCCGAACGCGAGCCCAACGTCGCCCGCCTTCTCGAAGGGCAGCGCGTCTTCAAGCGCATCCACGCCCCCGGGGGGATCGTGAACTTGGTGGTGCCGCCGCCATGACGTGGCGGGGTCCGGGGCGAACCGCCCCTGCCTGGTCCAGGGGCGGAGCCCCTGGCCTTTCCTTGCTGGTGCTCACGAGCTGCGGCTTGCAGCCCCTCTACGCGCACGGTCCCGGCAACCCGGCCGCCGACCTCCCCTCGATCTACGTCAACAACATCGGCGGCCGCTACGGCCAGGAGCTGCGGAAATCGCTGCAGGAGGATCTCGGCAATCCGGCCTCCGGCTCGGCGGCGCTCTACCAGCTCGACGTGGCGCCCGGCCTGAGCGCCGCCGGCATCGCGATCCAGCCCGACAACTCGAGCACGTTCACGCGCGAGATCGGCACCGCCAACTGGACCCTGCGCACCACCGGGATCGCGCCGGTGACGCTCGCCAGCAGCAGCGCCAGGACGGTGGACGGCTTCGACAACATAGACCAGCAATATTTCCAGTCCACCATTTCGGGCGAGACCACCCAGGCGCGCATCTCCGCCAACCTGGCCGACGAGATCACGCTGCAGCTCGCGGCCTGGTTCAAGCGCCACAACGAGGCCGGCGCGCCGGAAGCCGCCCGGCCCCCGGCCTGAAGCCCCCCGTTTGAAAATCGACGCGCGCGGCATCGACCGCTTCCTCGCCGATCCCGGCCCTTGCCGCGTCGTCCTCCTGCATGGCGACGACGCCGGCCTGGTGCACGAGCGCGCCGACCAGCTGACCCGCCATGTCGCCGGCAGCCTGGACGACGCGTTCCGGGTCGCCGCTCTCGAACGCGACACCCACGACCGGCTGGAGGAGGAGGCGACTGCCCTGTCGCTGATCGGCGGCCGAGGCCGCGGGCGGGGGCGCGCCCCCCCCCCGCCCCCGCCGCGGCCCCACGAGGCGG
>CAXTUK010000094.1:0-4314 GCA_964247395.1 uncultured Acetobacteraceae bacterium | reverse complement strand
GACCGATCGAGCGTGCGCTGCGCGCCCCGTCCGACGCGCTGATCGTCATCGAGGCGCCGTCGTTGCCATCCCGCTCCAAGCTGCGCGCCGCCCTCGAGTCCAGACGCGAGGCGGCGGTGATCGCCTGCTACCCGGAGGAGGGACGCCAGCTCGCCGCGACCTTGCGGCAGATGATCGAGCGCGAGGGCTGCCGGATCGATGGCGACGCGCTCGCCCTGCTCGCCGATCAGCTCGGCGCCGACCGCGCCGCCAGCCGCGGCGAGGTCGAGAAGCTGGTCCTCTACACGGGCGAGGCAGGCACGATCGACGTCGACGCCGTCGAGGCGTGCATCGCCGACGCCTCCGCGCTCTCGCTCGACGACGCCTTCTTCGCCGCCACCGCCGGCGAGATCGCGGTCGCCGACCGCGCGATCGAGCGCGCCATCGCCGACGGCGCCAACCCGGTGCAGATCGCCCGCTCCCTGCTCTACCATTTCCATCGCTTGCGCTCGGCCAGGATCGCGGTGGAGAGCCAGGGCCTGTCGACGGCCGACGCCACCAGGGCGGTGCGTCCGCCGGTGTTCTTCAAGCGCCAGCCCGCCTTCGCCCACGCGCTCGGCCTGTGGAGCGTGGCTTCGCTGGAGCGCGCGGCGAGCCAGACCAATCGTCTCGAGCTCGCCTGCAAGCAGACCGGCGCGCCCGACACGGCGCTCTGCCGCCACCAGATCGCCGTCGTCGCCCGTCAGGCCGCCGCGAGAGCGCGCGCGTGACGATCTTCGCGCGGCTGCGCACGGATGCGGCCGCGGACTGGTCGGCCTATGTCGACCATCCGTTCGTGGCCGGGCTCGGCGACGGCACCCTGCCCGCGGGCGCGTTCCGCCGCTACCTGACCCAGGACACTCTCTTCCTGACCCAGTTCTCCCGCGCCTGTGCGCTGGCCGCCTACAAGTCCGAGACGCTGGAGGATGTGCGGGCGGCCGCCGCGATCCTGCGTGGCCTGCTCGACGTCGAGATGCCGCTGCATGTGCGTTTCTGCGCCGGCTGGGGTCTCGACGAGACGGCGATGGCGGCCGAACCGGAGGCGCTCGAGACGATCGCCTACACCAGGTTCGTCCTGGAACGCGGCCTCGCCGGCGACCGGCTCGACCTCGAAGCGGCGCTCGCCCCTTGCGTGCTGGGCTACGCCGAGATCGGCGCCCGGCTGGCCGCCGGCGGCGTCGATCCCGCCAATCCGTACGCCGAATGGATCCTGACCTACGCCGGCGACGACTACCGCGAGGTCGCGCGCGCCGCCGAAGCGACGCTCGATCGGCTGTGGGCCAGGCGTGGCGCGGAGGCGCGATACCCGGGGCTGCTGGCGACGTTCCGCGCGGCCACCCGGCTCGAGACCGCATTCTGGGCGATGGGCTTTGCCGCACCTCGCACCGACGCTATGATGGTATCGGGCGCCACTGACGACGTCCGCGTAGCTCAGCAGGATAGAGCACAGGATTCCTGAATGAATTGGGCGCGGTGCGAGGAAACTGCACCGTGGATCCGCTCAAAGTCGGGGAACGCTTCGAGCGCTCGCGCGGTGCCGATCCCGAGCCAAGCCCGCCCGATCGGCGGGAAGGTGTAGAGACTGGAAGGGCGGCACCTACCGGCGCCGGCGACGGCGCCCACGGTGGAGGGACAGTCCAGACCACGAACGGGCACGTCGAACCGTGCTCGGCGGCGAAAGCCGAAGTGGCATTGAATCCTGGGGCCGTGGGTTCGAATCCCGCCGCGGACATCAGTCGGCCTCGGGTGTGATCCGCTCCGGTTAACCTGATGTTGTCGAAGACAGGCGCATGATGGTCCGGCCTCCAGAAGGGAGTCGGCCGATGAACCCGTTCCAGCTCAGCCCCTCTGCCTGCCGCTCCCTCGGGCCCGAGCCGGACGAATGCCAGACCTCGCTGAGGACGATGCGCCTGATCGAGGATCTCGCCGTGCTCTCGGCCGAACTCGATGCGTCCCAGTGGGCCAGTCTCGCGATCGTCCAATCGCCGGGCCGGCTTCAGGTCTCGACCTACGGAACCGGCTGTCACGTCGCGCCGATGCTGGCTGCCGCCTTGCTCGGATCCCTGGAGCAGATGATCGAAGCGGGCGAGATGGTGCGGGCGAAACTCTCGCCCGAGTGGCGGCGCAGGCTGCTCGGAGCCGGTCACACCGCCTGATCGCTCCTCGCAACAATCTTAACATCACGACCAGTTGAAGCGGTGCAGATACCTGTCCAACAACAGAAAGCCGGAGCATTCGATGTTTGCGGCACCTGTCATGACGAGTTTGGCCGCATCGAGTTCATCCGTTCTTAAATATCTTCCGTAACGGTGGGTGTGTCACTGAGAGCGTGATCATGACAACTGGCATCGTTGAACCTCGATGGATTGCTCCCCCAGGCTTGAACGTTCATCCGCGTCTGGCACTCGTCAAGCACGACAACCGGCTGTTCTCCTATTCGGAGCTCCTGTCGCACTTGATGGTGCAGCCCGATCCTGCCCTCGCGTCCGGCCCCTTCACACCGCAGGAATGCTGGGACGAACTCCTGTCCCGCCTGCCGTCCGTCGCGAAACGCGCGGCAGCGATGAGTCGACCGCTCGACTTCGAGGTGCTCGATCTCTACGCAGTGCCGGCCGCCGGATCGGCATAGCATCTCAGACGCGGGCGGCGTATCTCAGCGCCTCCCGGATCGCCTGCAGCCGCGGGCCGCCAAGGACGATTTCCGCACACGGGTCGAACCGGGCGGCGTCGATCGGGGCGCGGTCCGACCGGCAGTTGGAGAAGTGCTGGCGGCTGCCCGTGTCGAGATAGCCCTCGGCAGGAACTCCTTCGGCGAGCAGCACGCCGTGCCCGTCGAGCTCGACATGGTAGTAGGTCATCCGGCTCGCGCTGTAGTCGCGGCGGATGGTCCTGCCATTCGCCAGCAGGCCGGCCGGGACCAGGGCTCCGTCGAGGAACAGCGCATGGTCGGGCGACACGATCAGGTCGCGCCGCGGCATCCCGATGGCAAGCGCGCCCCTGCTGATCCTGATCGGCAGATCGGCGCCGCCGCGGACCCGTCGATGTCCGATCCAGCCGATCTCCGCTTCGACCCCGGTCGCCAAGGTCACCAGATCGCGCACCTGCAATTCGTCGACCGGCGTCTCGCCGCGCGGCGTCGCGATCAGCGTGCCAGCCGCGAAGCATGGCGCGCGATAGATCACCTGCGGAGCGCCGGCCGGTCCTCCCCACAGCTCGGAAACGCCGGCGTCGCCTGCAGCGGGAACAGTCATCGTCCATCATCGCCATCGTTAGGAGACTAACGACAGCTAACCACGCGGCGCTGCGGGACTTCCATCGAAAAGTGTGACGACGGCGTCCACCGCCCTGATCGCCGAGAGATCACGGCGGAATCGGCTCCAGGCGGGGCAGTTCCCGCGGCACTCGCCCGAACAACAGCCCGACCAGCACCGGCACGGTCACCCTCTCCTCGAATGCGGCCACCCCGATCAGGCGGTTGATCGAGGGCGGCTCGCCGAACCAGCCGAACGGCAGCGCAGGCGCGATGAAAGCATGGCGGTCGCGCACGGCGCGCAACGCCCGCCACGCCGGCGTGGCCGCGACCACCGCCCTCATGCCCGGTTCCTCGAAGATCACCACGTCCGGATCGAGCCTGGCGATCGCGTCCACATCGGACACGTGCCGGACCGGGCCGCCGCCCGCCGGCGCGAGCACGGTCCAGCCCAACGTCGCGAACACGTCCGTGGCCCCGTTTCCCGCGGCCGCCACGTCGAGACCGTCCGCGCCGCGTGCGAGGACCACCGTCGTCGGCTTGCCTGGAGGCCGGGGGACCGCCGAGAGCACATCCTCCGCCGCCTTCGCCAGCGCCTCGGCCCGCTTTTCGCGATGCAACGCCGCGCCGAGCGTGCGGAGCACCTGCGGCACATGGGCGAGCGAGCCGTCCAGCAGGAGGGTCGGCACGCCGGTCCGACGCTGGATGCTCTCGTCGAGCGCCACGTAACGGGGGCTGACGGTGCCGTAGTCGAGCACCAGGTCGGGGTGCATCGACGGCACCGCGTCGGTCTGGTCGACATGGCCGGTCAGCATCGGCACTCGCGGCAGGGCGGCGGCGGGAGCGGGCAGCATCGCCTTCTGCGCCGCCGACAGGGGGTGCGGCCAGCCGATCATCAGGTCCGGCGCCAGCGCCTCGAGGAGCACCGAAGCCGGCGGCCCGGCCGGCAGGATGCGCGTCACGCGCTCCGGAAGGACCACCGACCGGCCGGTCGCGTCGGCGATCGTCGTCGCTCAGGCCGCGATGGGAAGGACCACGGCGAGCAG
>CAXTUK010000093.1:0-8377 GCA_964247395.1 uncultured Acetobacteraceae bacterium | reverse complement strand
GTCGTAGGTCAGGTCTGCATGCCCGGGTCGGTAGCGGTCGAGGATCTCGACGTAGTCGCCGGAGCGCTGGTCGACGTTCTCGATGACGATCGCGATCGGCGTGCCGGTGGTGCGGCCCTCGAAGGTGCCCGAGAGGATGCGCGCCTGGTCGGGCTCGCGGCGCTGGGTGGTGAAGCGGCTCCGGCCGGGACGCCGCCGGTCGAGCCAGGGCTGGATGTCGGCTTCGGTCAGCGCGAGGCGCGGCGGGCAGCCGTCGACGACGCAGCCGATCGCCGGGCCGTGGCTCTCGCCCCAGGTCGTCACGGTCAGCAGGTGGCCGAAACGATTATGCGTCATGGCTCAGTCGACGACGGCGATGTCCGGCGCCTTGGGGTTCTTCATGCCGACCATGTGGTAGCCGGCGTCGACATGGTGGATCTCGCCGGTGACGCCGCTGCCGAGGTCTGACAGGAGATAGAGGCCGGCGCCGCCGACCTCCTCGATCGTCACGTTGCGCTCGAGCGGCGCGTTCAACTGGTTCCATTTCAGGATGTAGCGGAAATCGCCGATGCCGCTGGCGGCCAGCGTCTTGATCGGGCCGGCGCTGATCGCGTTGACGCGTATGCCGTCGCCGCCGAGATCGGCCGCGAGATAACGCACGCTGGCCTCCAGCGCGGCCTTGGCGACGCCCATGACGTTGTAGTGCGGCATCCAGCGCTCGGCGCCGAGATAGGTCAGCGTCAGCAGCGATCCGCCGGGCCGCATGATCGCCGCGGCACGTCGGCAGACGGCGGTGAAGGAATAGGCCGAGATGTCGAGCGCGGTCAGGAACGCGTCGCGAGGCGTGTCGACATAGCGGCCGCGGAGATACTGCTTGTCCGCCCAGCCGATCGCATGGACCAGGAAGTCGATCGCGCCCCACTCCGCCTCGATCGCGGCGAAGGTCTCGTCGATGGCGGCATCGTCGCCCACGTCGCAGGGCAGGACGAGGGTGGAGCCGACGCTCTCGGCCAGCGGCCGGACCCGCTTGCCGAGCGCCTCGCCCTGATAGGTGAAGGCGAGCTGGCCGCCCTGCGCGGCGACGCTGGCGGCGATCCCCCAGGCGATCGAGCGGTCATTGGCGACGCCCATCACGACGCCGCGCTTACCCTGCATCAGGGTGCCGCGCGGGACCGCGCGCCCTGCCGCTTCGCGTTCGGTTTCGGCGCCGTCCGGCATGACCCGTCCTCCGCGTTGGCTGATCCAGCGACGGTCGTGGCACAGTGGGATGGGGCCGACAAGGGAGTGGACTTTGATGGAGACGGCCGAGGACGTGTTCGGGACGGGCGACCCGTTCGAGCTGTTTGACCGATGGTTCGCCGACGCGGTGGCGGCCGAGCCGGAGGATCCGAACGCTCTGTGTCTCGCGACCGTCGACGCCGACGGTCAGCCCTCGGCGCGCATGGTGCTGATGAAGCGGCATGACGCCAGCGGTTTCATCTTCTACACCAATCTCGAGAGCCGCAAGGGCTTGGCCCTCGCCGCCAGCCCGCGCGTCGCCCTGCTGTTCCACTGGAAGAGCCTGCGCCGCCAGGTGCGGATCGAGGGATCGGCGAAACCGATCCCGGCCGAAGAGGCGGACGCCTACTATGCGACACGTGACCGCATCTCGCGGCTCGGCGCGCATGCGTCGTGCCAATCGCGGCCGCTCGCCGACCGGGCGACGCTCGAGGCACGCATCGCCGAAGCCGAGCGCCGGTTTGCGACCGACGCCATTCCGCGACCGGAGCACTGGTCGGGTTTCCGGGTCAAGCCGGCGGCGATCGAGTTCTGGCACGACAGGCCACACCGTCTTCACGATCGCGTGCTATTCGAGCGCCAGGAACAAGGCTGGCGAAGCAGTCGGCGCTATCCATAGGGAGGGACGGAATGGGCCCGATCCGCAAGATCCTGTTGCCGTTGAACGGCACCGAGACCGGCAAGGCCGCGCTGGCGACGGCGCTGCTGGTGGCACGGCAGTTCAACGCCCATGTCACTGCACTTCATGTCAGCGCCGATTGCCGCGAGGTCGCGCCGCTCGCCGGCGAAGGTCTGTCGGGCGCGATGGTGGAAGAGATGATGTCGGCGGCAGAGCGAGAAGCGGGGCAGCGTTCGCGGGACGTCCGTCGCGCGTTCGAGGATTTCGTCATCGCGCACGACGTTCCGGTCGGCGAGGCGCAACTCGACCGCGAGCAGCCGACCGCCGGGCTGAGCACCGTCATCGGGCGGGAAGACGACATCGTGGCGCAGTCCGCCCGGCTCGCGGATCTCGCCGTGGTACCGCACCCCAACGCCACCGACCTGTCGAGCTCGGACGCGCTGCACGCGGTGCTGTTCGACAGCGGGCGGCCGGTGCTGGTGGCGCCAAAGAAGGAGCCGGCGACGCTCGGCAGGAGGGTGGCGATCGCCTGGAACGGGTCGGCGGAGAGTGCGACCGCGGTACTCGCCTGCATGCCGTGGCTCACGCGGGCAGAGCAGGTGCGCGTGCTGTACGCCGATGAGTATCAACGGCGCGGGCCGCAGGCTCGGGAGTTGCTCGGCTATCTGCGCCTGCACGGCGTGACGGCCGACATCGCTCAGTTCAAGCCGATCGAACGCGGGGTCGGGGCCGGCCTGCTCGCCGGCGCGCGAGCGTTCGGGGCTGACCTGATGTGCCAGGGCGCCTACTCGCATTCCCGTCTGCGCCAGCTGATCCTGGGCGGGGTGACGCGCCATGTCCTGGAGTTCGCCGACCTGCCGGTGCTGATGTGCCGCTGATACGGGAGAACACGTGGTGAGCGAGGGGGTCGACCTGGCGACGGCCTTCAAGGCGGCGATGCGGCAGCTTGCCGCGACCGTCACCATCGTGAGCAATCGGGATCCGGAGACGGGACAACGCTCCGGCATGACCGCGACCGCCGTCACGTCGCTCTCCGCCGACCCGCCGGCGCTGCTGGTGTGCGTCAACCGGTCGGCCAGCATGCATGCGTCGCTTGCGATCGGCAGCCTGTTCTGCGTCAACGTCCTGGGCGAGCCGCATGCCGAACTCGCGATGTCGTTCGGCGGTCGGACGGAACCGGAGTTCCGCTTCGAGGCCGGCGAGTGGAGCGAGGACGCGTCCGAGATCCCGTATCTCGCCGATGCGGTCGCCACCGTGTTCTGCCAAGTCGACCAGCTGGTGGACTACGCGACCCACTCGATCGTAATCGGACGCGTCGACCGCGCCCGCGTGCACCAGACCCACCGGTCGCTGGTCTACGGCAACGGCCGGTTCGCCCTGCTGACGGAGTCCTAGCCCGTCTGCGAGGACGACCGGAACAGCATCAGATGGCAGTCCGGGTCGCGTAGCAGGAGCGCCCTGCTGCCGTCCGGCATGGCCGTGATGCCCGGGGAGACGAACTGCATCCGCTTTTCGGCGGCCTCGCCTGCGAGCGCCTCGAGGTCGTCGGTCTCGACGACCAGCCTGGTCGCCGCAACAGCGTCGCTGCGGGTGGTGCGCGGGATCGGTCGGCCGGTGGGCGGCACACGGTAGCAGAGCAGCTCGACATGCGGACCGTCGGCATCGCCGAACTCGAGAGCGGTGACCTCGACGACGGCGTTGAACGTGGCGTCGAGCCGTTCCTGCTCGACGCCCTTGTTGAGCGAGCGCGTCTCGGCATGCAGTCCGAGCATGCCGACATAGAAGGCCTCGCTGCGACCGGTGTCGGCAACGGCGATCGCGGAGTGGTCGACGCCCAGGAACGGGCCCGGAGAGCGGGAAGTCCACTTCCCGGGAGTCTGCGCCGGCGGGAAGGCGAGCAGCTCGAGCGGGTGTCCGTCCGGGTCGCGAAACTTGAAAGCGGTGGCCCCGCCGGAGCGCGCCGGAAGCATCTGCGGACCGCGCGCGGTGATCGCTGCGAAGCCGCCTGCGGCCTGGAGCCGTCCGTAGGCGGCCTCCATGTCGGAGACCACGATGGCAAAATGCTGGAACCACAGATCGGCGCTTTGACTGTCCGGCGGGTAGGGTTCGCCCGGAGGATCGAACTGGAGCAGCTCGATCCGCTCGCGGCCGAGTGCGAGCGTGCAAACTCTGGCCCGCGCTCCTTCGATGCCGACCAGGCGGGCGAACGCCTCGCCCTCCCGCACGGCCTCGTGCTGGACCTCGAAGCCGAGCGCACCGGTGTAGAAGTCTGCCGAGCGGCGAAGATCGCCGACCGTCATCGAGATCAGGGCAAGACGGCGCGCGATCACGGCGTCTGCACGCCGCGCCGGTTGAGAAAGATGGCGTAGAGCGTGTGCGAGCCGCCAATGAACAGCCGGTCCTTGGTGACGCCGCCGAAGGTCAGGTTGGACACGCGACAGGGGATCAGGATCTTCCCGAGCAGATGGCCGGACGGATCGATGCAGTGCACGCCGTCGGCCGCCGAACTCCACAGGTTGCCGTCCTCGTCGACCCGAAAGCCATCCGCATAGCCCGGCTCGATCTTGTGGAAGATGTCGCCGCCGGCGAGCCGTCCGTCGTGCGACACGTCGTAGGCGCGGATGAACTGCTTCGGATCGGGTCGGGTCTGGTCGCCGGTCTCGGCGATGTAGAGGCGCTGCTCGTCGGGCGAGAACGCCAATCCGTTCGGACCATCGAAATCCTCGCTGGCGACGCCGAGGACCCCATTGCGAGGATCGTAGCGATAGACGCGCGGACGCTGCTCGGATTGCTGGCGGCCGCCTTCGTAGTCGTTGGAGATGCCGTAGACCGGATCGGTGAACCAGACGGTGCCGTCGGATCTCACCACGATGTCATTGGGCGAGTTGAGGCGCTTGCCCTCGAAGCGATCGACCAGCATCGTCACCCGGCCGTCATGCTCGGTCCGGGTGATGCAGCGTCCGCGATGCGAGCAGGCGAGCAGCCGTCCCTCGCGGTCGCGCGTCTGCCCGTTGGCGTAGTTCGACGGCGAGCGGAACACCGTCATCCCGCTCTCCTCGGACCAGCGCATCGTGCGGTCGCGCGGCAGATCCTGGAACAGCAGGCAGTTCCAGTCCCCCATCCAGACCGGCCCCTCGATCCAGCGGAAGCCGCTCGCCAGTTCCTCCAGCGGCGCGTTGCCGAGCAGGTAGCCGGCGAAACGCTGGTCGCGGACGTCGAAATCGTGCATCGGATCTCCCGCGCGCTGGGGCGCCCGATGAACGCCGTCCGCTCCGCCGTCGTTGCATGGGCGGCACTCAGACAGCTGGACCATCGGGAGGCGGCAGCATGAAGACCCTGAAGGGACCCGCGCTCTTCCTCGCCCAGTTCGCCGGCGACGCGGCGCCGTTCAACTCGCTCGCCGCCATCTCGACATGGGCGAAAGCCCGCGGGTTCGACGGCGTGCAGATCCCGTCCTGGGACGCGCGACTGTTCGACCTCGAGCGAGCCGCCGAAAGCGACGCCTACTGCGACGAGGTCCGCGGCACGCTGGCGGACGCCGGCGTCGCCCTGACCGAGCTGTCGACGCACCTGCAGGGGCAGCTTGTGGCGGTGCATCCGGCCTACGACACCGCGGTCGACGGTTTCGCCGCCGTGTCGGTGCGCGGCAACCCGGCCGCACGGCAGGCCTGGGCAACGCGCCAGCTGCATCTCGCGGCGCGCGCCTCGCGCCGGCTCGGCCTGACCGCGCACGCGACCTTCTCCGGCGCGCTCGCCTGGCCGTTCCTATATCCGTTCCCGCAGCGCCCGCCCGGTCTGGTCGAAGCGGCGTTCGACGAGCTGGCGCGACGGTGGCGGCCGATCCTGGACGCGTTCGACGCGGCCGGCTGCGACGTGTGCTACGAACTGCACCCGAGCGAGGATCTGCATGACGGCATCACGTTCGAGATGCTGCTCGAGCGTGTCGGCAACCATCCGCGGTGCAACATCCTCTACGACCCGAGCCATTTCGTGCTGCAGGTGATGGACTACGCCGGCTTCATCGACGTCTATCACCAGCGCATCCGCGCCTTCCACGCCAAGGACGCCGAATACCTTCCGAGCCCGCGCGCCGGCGTCTATGGCGGCTACCAGACCTGGCTTGATCGGCCGGGACGGTTCCGATCCCTCGGCGACGGGCAGATCGACTTCGGACGCGTGTTCTCCAAGCTGGCGCAGCATGATTTCGACGGCTGGGCGGTGCTCGAATGGGAGTGCTGCATGAAAGACCCGGAGGTCGGCGCGCGCGAGGGCGCCGACCTGATCCGCCGGCACATCATCCCGGTCACCGGCCGCACGTTCGACGATTTCGCCTCCGGCGGCACCGATCTCGCCGCCAATCGTCGCATGCTCGGACTGTGAGCGCGCGACGTCTCCGCCTCGGCATGGTGGGCGGCGGCGCCGGCTCCTTCATCGGCGGCGTGCATCGGATCGCGGCACGGCTCGACGACCGGTTCGAGCTGGTGGCCGGCGCGTTCTCGTCCGATCCGGAGCGGGGGCGCGCGTCGGCCGCGGCGCTGCACGTGACGCCCGAACGGGCCTACGGCAGCTACGACGAGATGGCGGAGCGGGAGGCGGCGCGCGCCGACCGGATCGACGCGGTCGCGGTGGTGACGCCGAACGACAGCCATGTCGCGATCTGCAGCGCGTTCCTGGCGCGCGGCATCCCGGTGATCTGCGACAAGCCGCTCGCGACCTCGCTCGCTGAAGCAAGGCGATTGCGTGACGAGGTGCGCAAAGCGGGCCTGCCGTTCGTGCTGGCGCACAACTACAGCTTCGGCCCAATGGTGCGCGAGGCGCGCGCTCTGGTCGCCAACGGCACGCTCGGCGCGATCCGCGTGGTGCAGGTGGAATATGCGCAGGACTGGCTCGCGACCGATCTCGAGACCACCGGCCAGAAGCAGGCCGCCTGGCGCACCGATCCGTTGCGGTCCGGCCCCGCCGGCAGCGTCGGCGACATCGGCACCCATGCGCACCACCTGGCGTGCTTCGTCAGCGGATCGCGGGTCAGCGCGCTGTTGGCCGACCTCGCGACGTTCGTGCCGGGACGGCGGCTCGACGACGATCCGCGCATGCTGCTGCGCTTCGAAGGAGGCGCGCGCGGCGCGCTCTGGTGCAGCCAGGTGGCGCCTGGACACGAGAACGGCCTCAGGCTGCGCCTCTTCGGCGAGCGCGGCGGCCTCGAGTGGGCGCAGGAGCACCCGAACCAGCTTCGCCTGGCGATGCTCGGCGAGGCGCCGCGCACGCTGTTCCGCGGCATGCCCGGATTGTCGGCGGAGGCGACGCGCGCGACACGCCTCCCCGCCGGGCACCCCGAAGGCTACCTGGAAGGCTTCGCGCAGCTCTACGCCGAGACGGCCGACCTGCTGACCGGGGCCGCCGAGCCTGGCCTGCTGCCCGGCATCGAGGACGGCGTCGCCGGCCTCGCCTTCATCGAGGCGGCGGTCGCATCGAGCCGAGCGGGCGGGACCTGGGTGAGGCTCGACAACTGATCGACGCGGGTCTGGAGCGGCTCGCCCCAGCCCGGTCCAGGGCGGGAGCCCTGGTCCTTCGCCCGCGCGACCGGGCTGAGCGGCGAGCGTGGCGAAGGTCGCGTGTCGTGCGCGATCGCGCCGCTGCAGCACATATTTGCGGGCTTCACGTTGCGGGGTTCCGGTGGCGGCAGAAATTGAAGTCGCATCCCTGGTTCGCCTGCCCGACATGGGTCCGGAACAGGTGCGCGTAGCCGCGTCCGGCACCGGGGGGCGCCGGCGGCGCACGCCAGGCGCTGCGGCGCACCGCCAGCAGCTCGGGGGCCACGACATGATCGATCCGTCGCGCCTCGACGTCGAGCCGGTTCCGGTCGCCGGTCTCGACGAAGGCGAGCGGCCCGCCGATCGCCGCCTCGGGCGCCGCATGCAGCACGATCGTCCCGAACGCGGTGCCGCTCATTCGCGCGTCCGACACGCGGACCATGTCGCTCACGCCGGCCGCGGCGAGCTTGCGCGGGATCGGGATGTATCCCGCTTCCGGCATCCCCGGCGCGCCGACCGGTCCGGCGTTGCGCAGCACCAGCACGTCCTCCGCCGCCACCTCGAGCGACGGATCGTCAAGGCGTCTCGCCATCTCGTCGAGCCCATCGAACACCACCGCGCGGCCCTCGTGGCGGAGCAACGACGCGGTCGCGGCCGACCTCTTGATCAGCGCGCCATCGGGGGCAAGGCTGCCGCGCAGCACCGCCAACCCGCTTGCCGCCACCGGCGATGCGGGCGAGCGGATGACGTCCTGGCCGGGCACGATCTCGGCGCGAGCGGCGATCTCGCGCAGCGTGGCGCCGCTCACCGTCGCGACGTCCAGATCGAGATGGGCGGCGAGCTCGCGCAGCAGCCGCGCCACGCCGCCCGCATGATGGAAATGCTCCATGAAGTGCGCGCCGCTCGGCTTGAGGTCGACCAGCACGGGCACCTCCCGGCCGATCGCGTCGAACGCGTCGAGATCCACATC
>CAXTUK010000092.1:0-8433 GCA_964247395.1 uncultured Acetobacteraceae bacterium | reverse complement strand
CCGCTGTAAGGCACGGAAAGATCGGCGGCGGGAACGGGTGTGAGCTGCGTGTCGTCGGGTAGTCCCTGCGCATAGGTGACGCTGCCGGACGACGCCGCACGAAGGCCGGCGAGCGGCGTGATGATCGATGGAGGAATGACGTAGGCGCTGCCGCCGCCTCCCGTGGTGACCTGGGTCGATGCGGCGGGGCCGATGAGCGCCACCGTGGCGGTCTTGGCGAGCGGCGGCAGCGAGCCGCTGTTCTTCAGCAGCACCGTCCCGGCTTCGGCAACGCTGGTCGCGAAGGCGACATGTGCCGGTGTTGTCGCGACCGCCGACGTCGAGCCCGACGGCGGCGCGTTGAAGAAGCCGAAGCGGAACGCCTCCGACAGGATCGGCTCGACCATCGAGTTCAGCACCGCCCTCGGAACGCTGCCGTTCTGCACCGCCGCCTCGAGCGGCGGGCCGAAATACATGTTGAACGGCTGCTCGCTGTCGGTGCCGGCGGGAGCCGCCGCGACGTCGTGGACCGCCGCGTAGTCCGACATCACGAGGCCCTGGAAATCGTATTCGTTGCGCAGCACGTCGGTCAGCAGCGAATGGCTCTGGCAGCTGTAGAAGCCGTTGACCGATGAATAGGCGCACATCAGCGAAGCGGCGCCCGCGTCCTCGATCGCGGTGGGGAAGGTGACCTTACCCCTGGAATCTCCTCCATCCTGAATTCGAGTTTTCCGGCAATCTGAGCGTTCGCTGGAGGCTTGCCGATGAAGACGTCGAAGTTCACTGAGGAGCAGATCGGGTTCGCGTTGCGCCAGGCCGATCTGGGAACACCGGTGGCGGAGGTTTGCCGCAAGATGGCGATTTCGGAGGCGACCTATTTCCGCTGGAAGCGGAAATATGGCGGCCTCGGGCCGTCGGAGCTGCGCAAGCTGCGTCAGCTCGAGGAGGAGAACCAGAAGCTGAAAAGGCTGGTGGCCGACCTCAGCCTGGACAAGGCGATGCTGCAGGACGTGCTGTCAAAAAAAGTCCAAGCCTGCTCGGCGGCGCGAGGTCGTTCTGTGGCTGAGAGATCGCTACAGGGTGAGCGAGCGCCGCGGCTGTGCGGCGCTGCGCTTCGACCGTTCGGTGCATCGCTACCGGTCTGGCCGCGACGAGCAGGTTTTACTCCGCAAGCGGATGAGAGAGATTACTTTGGTGCGTGTGCGTTACGGCTACCGGCGCATCCACGTGCTGTTGCGGCGGGAGGGCTGGCGTGTGAACCACAAGCGCGTGCAACGGCTTTATCGAGAAGAGGGTTTGAACCTTCGGGCCAAGCGACGCGGCGGCACGTGATGGCGGCGCGTCGGCTCGACCGAGACGGCCGACGGCTGCCGATCAGGTCTGGTCGATGGATTTCGTCTCTGATGCCGTGTTCGATGGTCGGCGCTTCCGGGCTCTGACGGTGGTTGACGCGTTCACGCGCGAATGCCTGGCGATCGAGGTGGACCAGGCCTTGAGGGCGGACGCGGTGGTCGCGACGTTGGAGCGACTGGCCTATTTGCGCGGGATCGTGCCCGGCAAGATCCGGGTCGACAACGGACCGGAGTTCATCTCGCGGGTCCTGGATCATTGGGCGTACCGGCACGGGGTGACGCTCGACTTCTCGCGGCCTGGCGAGCCGACCGACAACGCGTTCGTGGGAATCGTTCAATCGCCGGCTGCGCGACGAGTGCCTGAACACGCACTGGTTCTTGAGCTTGCCGGACGCCCGGGGCAAGATCGCGGCGTGGCGGCGGGACGACAACGAGTGCCGTCCTCACACATCCTTGGGGTCGATGACGCCGGCCGAATTTGCCCTGCAGGCCGGGGTTAACCCCGGCCTGCAAGGGTTCCGGAACTCTCGTTCTGGATGGACCTATTCCGGGTGAAGGTCAAGCATCGGCTGGTCGATCTGGTCGAACCAGGAGACGGTCTGGTTGTAGGTGTCGATCGTCGCCGCGGTGGTGGTGCCGGCCTGGATGGTCAGGACGAGCAGGCAGGCGGCGGCCTGGGTGGCGTTCTGCAGCGGCGGCTGGCCGGGCAGGTCGAGGCTCGGCATCACCCCGTCGTTGAGCACGACCAGGGTCGCCATCGCCGCGAGCACGGCGGCGGGCGTGCCGGTGGCGAGCACGGTGCCGTCGGAGGCACGCGCGGTGACGGTGGTGACCGCTGCGGGCCCACGGCCAGGCACGCGTGGCGCCGCCTCGCCGGCGATGCGGGCGGCGATGAAGCCGGCGAGTTCGTCCTGGCTGGGCGGATGGCCGAGCAACGCGGCGTAGAACGACAGCACCTGCGATGCACCGAGCGCACTGTTGTCGCCGGCGCGTCCGTCGTGCTCGATCTTGTAGTTGGCGTGGCCGGAACGGTCGACGGTGATGGCGAAGGTGTTGCCGCTGCCGGGCAGGGTTATGGCCCTGGTCAGGCTCGAGGCCCGGTGGTCGGCGGGTTCGGCGCCGAGTTCCAGCGCCAGCGTGGCCGCGGTGTCGTAGAGGACGATGCAGTCGGTGGGGTGGTCCTTGGCTCCGGACTGGGTGAGGTGACTGGTCTGGGCGACGAACTCCTCGGTGGCGTCCTCCAGAGTGGAGTCCTCGGCTTCCACGACGGACAGCGGCATTTCGTCACCTGGATGTTGCGACGGAGCGTAGCAACCGTTGCTGTAACAGATCAAGCGAAGGATCGACCGCCGGACCGTTTGTGCGTATGGTTTTCCAAAGGCAAGCCTTGTGGGGTCCAGGGCAGCGCCCATGGCCTCGACTGGTAAACCGGGACGTCTGCCGTATGGTGATGTGTGCCCTTCCATTCTCCCTCCGCACCACGCCACCGTGTCGGCGTGCTCATCGCACTCGTCATGCTCGTATCGGTCTCGGCCTGCGGCGGCAGCAGGATCATCTCGGCGCCGCCGCCGCCGCCCGCGACGACGAATGCCCTCGACACGCCGGCCGGGCTAGTCCGCCTCGGCGATGACGTCCGTAAGCAGGGCGATCTGCGCGGCGCACTCCTGCTCTATCAGGCAGCCAGCAGCAGGGACGTGCACGACGAGGCGTCCTTGCTGCGCATCGGCTCCACGTCGCTCGCGCTCGGCGAGCCGCTGCGAGCGGAGGAGGCCTTCCGGGCCGTCCTGGCACTCGACAATCATGATGACGCCGCGCGTTTCGGGCTGGGTGTTGCCTTGCTGGGACAGCATCGGGCGAACGATGCGTTGCCGATCCTTGCCTCGCTCGGCCGGAACGCGTCCGATCCGCGTCTGGTGCGGGCCTACGGCGTGGCGCTCGACATGTCGGGGCACGAAGCTGAGGCGCAGGAGGTCTATCGGCGCGGCCTGAAGCTCACGCCGGCGGACGCGGATCTCCACGGCGACCTCGCCCTGTCGCTCGCGGCGAGCGGCGACAACGACGCCGCGCTGTCCGAGAGCGACCTGGCCGTCTCCGCCATAGTTCCCGACCCCAGGCAGCAGGCGAACAAGGTGCTGATCCTGGCGCTCACCGGGCAGGAAGACGAAGCACGCCGCTTCGGCGACGACGTGCTCGGCGCGGGCAGGACGGACGCGGTGCTGGCTCTTGCGGCGCAGGTGCGCGAAGCACCCGACATGGCGGCGCGGGCGAGTGCGCTCGGCCTGCTGATGACGACGCGCTGACTCGAGATCATTGCCCGGTTGTCATGCCGCCCGCTCCCGGCAGCGATCCGAGCAGCGGATTGACCAGGCCGGAAGGGCTCGGCGCGCCGAAAGGCACCGGCGCGACGTCGCCGTTTCCACCCGAGGGCGTCGTAGCACTCTGCGGCGGCGGGAAGGGTGGGCCGCCCTCGTTGCGGCGATCGTAGCGTTCGATGGCGTCGGCGAAGGGAAGCGAAGTTCCGTCGGGCAGCGGGCGCCCGACAAGCAGGTCACCGGGCTGCACCGCCTGGAGCGCGATGCTTTCGTCGGTCGCGCAGCCGGGCGGCAGCAGCCTCGGCCGGCGGTCGTCGTCGCCGGGCCAGATATCGTCCGCTCCGGTCGCGCCGGGACCGCGGCAGCTATCGGGGAGGATTTCCGACCGCAACGGGATGACGAGGAGGGCCTCGTTCCGGGACGGTGCGGGCGGCGGCTCGGGACGGAGCAGGATCGGGCGTCCGAGCGCATCGCGAATCGAGCGAGCCCGCCCCAGCGCGAGCCGCCCCGACAGCTCGAGTTCGGGCAGGGTGGTGTTGGGCAGGGTCGGCCGCATCGCCCGCAAGCGGGCCAGATCGGACGGCGCGATGTTTGTCGTGCCGGGCACGAAGGTGATCGATAATGGAGCGATCGGTTCGACGAGCCGATATTGCGAGGTGGGTGGAGGCACCGGCGGAACGCAAGCGGTGACAAGGGACGGCAGCGACAGCGCGACGAGAAGGCGCCTTCCGCGGTGGCCTGCCTGTCCGGAGTGCCGGTTGAACACGCGGCTCAATAGACCACGAAACCGACGCCGGCCTGAGCTGCCTGTCCTGCGGGCGCCGGCCCTGCGGCGTCGGTCGGCAGCGGGATGGCGGCGGGATCGGACACGGGCTGCGTGAGATAGGGCGTCACCAGGATGACCAGTTCCGTTTCGTCGCGCTGATAGCTGTCGGAGCGGAACAGCGCCCCGAGGATCGGGACGTCGCCGAGAAATGGGAACTTGCTCAGGGTATTCTGCTCGCTCCGCTGGTAAAGGCCAGCGATGGCCAGGGTCTGCCCGCTCGCCATCTCAACGTTGGTTTCGGCACTGCGCGACACGAATGACGGGACGGTGGTGCCGGCAATCGAGACCGAGTTGGCTGAACTGATCTCGCTCACCTCCGGCCTGACCCGCATCGCGATCCGGTCCCCTGGCAGGATGATCGGGGTGAAAGACAGCTGTACGCCGAAATCCTTGTACTGGATGGTGGTCACGCCGAAGGATTGCGGCACCGGGATCGGCACCTGGCCGCCGGCCTCGAAGCTCGCCGTCTCACCGGAAATCGCCGTGAGGTTCGGTTCGGCGAGTGTCGTGACCAAGCCTTCGCTCTGAAGGGCGTCGATGAGGGCATTGGCGTTGACGCGGTCAGTCCTGACCGAAGCACTGGCCTGACCGAACGTCGTCGCGTTGCTGCCGCCGGGCTGCCCGGACAGGCTCGTGCTCAGGCTCGATACGACGCTTTGGCCGAGGAAGCTTCCGGTGAGGAGGTTGATTGCGAAGCTTCCGGGATTGGCGACGACGTCGAGGTTTAATCCGAGCTGGTTGATCGTGGTCCGCGACACCTCCGCGATCCGGACCCGCAAGGTCACCTGCTGCGCCCCGGCGAGTTGCGTCCGGTCGAGCGGCGGCAATCCCTTGCCATTGTAGGCGTGGGCGGCGGCGCTTGCCTCAAGCGCCTCGCCGAGGTCTCCGACCCGTCCACGCACGATGATCTGGTTGCCAACGAAGGTTAGCGAGACGTCGCCGCGATGTAACAGGGCGGCCTCGGCTGCGCCCGCGCTCCTGGTGACGAGAAGCTTGATCTGAGCCGCGACGTCGCTGTTCGCCTCGGTAGCCGACAGGGTGGTCTCGCCGGGCTTGCGCCCGTAGACATAGAGGACCCGTGGAGAGACCACCTGAACGTCGGCGATCGAGCCGTCACCCATGAACACGTCGGTGGCCTCATGATCGAGACGCAACAATCGTCCCTCGCCGACGTTCAACGATATGGGTCCACGACCCTGCTGTGCCCATCCGGCTGACGCCGACTGCACGAACACGGTCGCCGTCAGCAGCAACAGCCTGAGCAGGGCGCGCGACCTAATGGTCACACCTGCAAGCACTGTAACGGTCCTCGTCATGCGCGTTCGGAAGCGACCCTCGAGCGAGCGTGCATCCTCAAGCCGCCGCTTCGTCCAGGCCCGGGCGCGCCGGCGGGTGAAGCTGTGTTACTTCGCCCGGTGTCTCGCTCGCCGTCGATTCGAAACGCAGTGTTCCGACAACCTGAATCGCGAACTCGGGCGCGGCTTCGTGATGGGCGATGACCGGCAGCAGGACATTCCGCCGCACCAGCATGGCGCGCACGGTTCGCCGCAGATCCCCCGACACCACAATCACCGGCGGGAAGACGGCCGCAGCCGCCTGTGAACGGACCGCGCGCTCCAGACGCTCAGACAGCGGGTGTTCAGCGATCTGGCGATCGCCGGCTTTGGCTGCCGCCGCGCGCACGGCATCTTCCAGGCCAGCTTCGGTGAGCAGAACGTGCAGCGTCCGTGTGCTGTCTGCCCAGCGATGACAGATGTGCCGCCGCAGCGGTATTGGCTTCCTTTGGTGCGCACTCCACGAGACATTCCAGCACCGGGCGAAGATTGCGCAGCGAGACTTCTTCGCCCACCAGCCGGCGCAGCACGTCCGCAAGCCGCGGCAGCGGCGTGACCTTGGTCACCTCGCGCACGAGGTCGCCGTAACTGCTCTCTATGCTGGCGAGAAGCGCCTGGGTCTCCTGTATGCCGACGAGTTGGTCGGCGGCACGTAGGACGGCATTCCGCGCGGATCTGGCGATGACGGCGGGCGGCTCCGTCCCGCCGTCGCCGGAGGCGCCCGGAACCGCGTCGATCTCGAGGCGCCAGTCCGCCCCCGGCTCCGCCTGCTCGCGGACCTGGATGCGCGGGGCGCCGATGCCGAGCTCGGCGGCGATGTCGCTCCGCACCGCGTCGGTTGCCAACGCGATGGCGCCGTGATCGGCCGCGAGCGTCGAACCGAGGACGACGGCGATCGCGACCGGCTCCGGGCGCGACACACTCCGCGCCGCCGCGAACTCACGCGCGTCGGCCTGCCGCCGACGGACTTTCAGCAGCCAGCCCGTGCCGCCGAGCGCGGCGCCGAGCGCAAGGAACACGGACATTGGGAAGCCCGGGACGAAACCAAGCGCAGCCAGCACCACTGCGGCGAGTTGGAGCGTTCGCGGCTCGGCCACGATCTGCCCGACGATGTCCTGGCCGAGGTTGCCGCTGCCGTCCGAGGCTGCGCGGGTGACAGTGGTTCCGACCGTCAGCGAGACGAGGAGGGCGGGGATCTGTGCGATCAGACCGTCTCCGACCGCGAGGAGCGAGTAGGTTTCGACCGCGCCACTGAACGGCAGACCGCGCTGGAGACAGCCGATGGTGATACCGCCCACAAGGTTGATGACGATAATGACCAAGCTTGCGATTGCGTCACCCTTGACGAACTTCATCGCGCCGTCGAGCGCGCCGTAGAGTTGGCTTTCCTTCTCGAGATTGCGGCGTCTGCGGCGCGCCTCCGCTGCATCGATGTCGCCGTTGCGAAGGTCGGTGTCGATGCTGATCTGCTTCCCCGGAAGAGCGTCCAGCGTAAACCGCGCCGCAACCTCGGCCACGCGTTCCGAGCCTTTGGTGATGACGACGAACTGAACGATCGTGATGATGAAGTAGACGACCAGACCGACGACGACATTGCCGGAAATCACGAACTGTCCGAAGGCACGGATGATCTCTCCGGCGTCGCCTTGCGTGAGCACTAGTCGGCTCGTCGTAATGGAAAGCGACAGGCGGAAGGCGGTCGTCAGCAACACGACCGTCGGCAGGGTGGAGAACTCGACAGGGTTCCTCACATAGACGGCCACGAGCATGAGAAGCAGTGCCAGCCCGATGTTCGTTGCGATCAGCACGTCCGCCATCCAGGTCGGGATGGGCAGGATAAGCATGAGGACGGTCGCGATCAGCATCGCGACGAGGGCAAGGTCCTGGCGAGCCGAAAGCCTCCCCAGGACGCGGTGGACAGCGTTCTCCAGACCGACGTTGGAAGAAAGGTGCGAGGTGAGGCTCATCCGTCGACCCACATTTGTTCCATTCCTCGAGCGTCCCCTTTAGCCAGGACGTTTTCGGCTGACGACCTGTGCGACTTTGCTGCTCTCCTACTCGTTTCCGTTCAGCGTGCGAAGGATCACTTTGCAGCACATTCGGTCGCCTCGGCAGTCCGATTGCGATTTTTTCGTCGAGATGATGATCTTGGACAATCGGCCGTGCACGCGACTTATGTCGCTCCACAGGTATGTCCGTGACACCCGCTATCCACTCCAGGCCTTGAACGACGGATTGGCGGGAGCCTGGCGTTCTGCGAACCAACAAGGTTACAGAAAGGCATCTCCCGTCGAGAAATATGTTCCTGATGGAGGAGGTAGACTCGACATCCCGCCAGACCGCAGGAGTATGATCTAGTATGCGGCGGCTGGTCCGGCGCGGTCACCGGCTGCACCGGCGCCGTGCCCGCCACGTCCGATTGTGCCTGTGCCTGCGCCTGCGCCGGGTTCGTCGATGGGGCACCGTCGGGGGTGTCGATCCACTGGATCGCGCCGCCCAGCGCCGCGCCGAGGCTGCCGGCGAGACCGCTCGCCAGATCGCCGTGCGCGAACCCGTCCGACGTGCTCAGCGCCGTCGACAGCAGACCGGCGTCGGCCGAGACATTGCCAGACCGCCGCCCTCCGCCGCCC
>CAXTUK010000091.1:0-8458 GCA_964247395.1 uncultured Acetobacteraceae bacterium | reverse complement strand
TTAAGCATGCCGCCAGCGTTCGCTCTGAGCCAGGATCAAACTCTCAGGTTCATCCGTCGCAATATCCCGCGACCATGAACACAGGATCCAGGCACACCCGTCCAAACGGAACATCTGTCAAAGCATCCAAGATACGCCAACAAACGAACCGTCAGACAAGGCACCCAGGACCCCTAGCCCCACGAACCAATCCAACTCCCCCACACGCCATGCCTCCCGGCACGACACGCAGACGCACGCCGCCAGCATATCCCTTCCTCATGATGAAATTGTCAAAGAACGGCGACGGACCCGAGACACCAGTGGCGCCTCGGTTCGTCGGGAGGACAGAGCTAATCTTCCGGCGAGCCGGTGTCAACCGAGCGTCATCGAAGTGAAGCAATTTTCGAGGCATCGCCGGCGGCGGGAGGCATCGAACCGGCTGGAAACACCTGCTCCCAACCGCCGCCGAGCGCCGTGTAGAGCTGCACCAGGTTGGTCGAGAGCGTCGTCGTGCTGTTGGCGTATGATTGCTGTGCCGAGAGCAGGGTCCGCTCCGCGTCCAGCACCTGAAGGAAGCTGGTCAGGCCGTGCGCGTACTGATCCTGCGCGAGGGCGAGCGCGCGGCGGCCCGCGTCGACCGAGAGCACCAGCTGGTCGCGCCGCTCCTGCTCGCCGCCATAGGCGGTCAGCGCGTTGTCGACATCGTGCCATGCCTGCAGGACCGTCTGCTCGTAGCTCACCGCGGCTTCGGCCTGCTGCGCCTTGTTCAGGCGAAGCTGGCCGCGTAGCCGGCCGCCCTCGAACAGAGGCAACGTGACCGACGGGCCGAACGAGTAGCCAGCCGACTGCCAGGTGAAGAGATCGCGGAACTGTAGGGAAAGCTCGTTGAGGTTACCCGTCAGCGTCACCTGGGGATAGAAGGCGGCGATCGCGACGCCGATCTGCGCGGTCGCGGCGTGCAACTGGTCCGCGGCCTCGCGGACATCGGGGCGGCGCAACACCAGGTCGGATGGAACTCCCACCGGAACTCGCGGCGGCACCGGCGGAACGGGCGCCGCGGTCGCGAGTTCGGCGGCCATCGCCTGCGGCGGTTCGCCGAGGAGCAGGCTGATGGCGTTGATCTGCTGCGAAATCTGCTGCTGCAGGTTGGGGATCTGGCTGCGTGTCGTGGCGACCTGCGACAGGGCATTCTGCACATCGAGGTCGGTGGTCAAACCGCCGGTGAAGCGCTGCCGGGTCAGGGTCAGCGATTGCTGCGCGGTCTTCAGATTGTCCTGTTGGATCTCCAGCAAGGTCTGTTGGCCGCGCAGCTCGACGTAGTCGCGGGCCACCTCCGCCTCCGCCGAGATCAGCGCGCTGCGTCGCGCGTCGGCCGACTGCTCCTGCTGGGCGGACGCGGACTCGACCTGCCTTCGCACCGATCCCCACAGATCGAGCTCGTAGCTCGCGTCGATCGCGTCCTGCCAGAGATCGATCGGCGGTATCCTGGTCTCACCCAGTTGCTGCCGGATCGCGTCGACCTGCTGTCCGGCGATCGGCAGCCCCGAGACCGAGGATTGCAACAGCCGCTGCACGACACGGTTGGGGAGCTTCTCGCGCGTGTACTGGCCCGTGCCCTGGAGCGTCGGATAAAGGGCGGCGGCGCTGATCTGTCGCTGCGCCCTGCTCTCGACCAGCCGGAACGTCGCCTGGCGGACCGACAGGCTCGCGTTGGCTACCCGGTTCTCGATGGCGCTCAGCTCATGGTCGCCGAAGACGTTCCACCATGCCGGATCGGGGGGCGCTGGCACGGCGAGGCTGCCGCGAGTTCGGTCGTTGGCGAGCGTCGGTCCATGGACCGTGTCGAAGGTCCTTGCCGACCACGTCTTGGGGCGAGTGAAGTCTGGTCCGACCATGCATCCGGCCATTGACGCCAATGCCGGCAGGAAGACCAACGGGCGCGAGAGCCTCGCGCGCCACCTCGGGGGGGCACCTGCCGACACGAACGCTCCCGGTGCCGTTGACGATTCTGACCGATCGGTTCGGTCAGCGTTGACAACCTATCGGCTTTTCCTGAATCGTCAAATGCACCGGACCAGCAAGGACAAGTCGATTGCCTCCTGTGACCTCAGTGGAGGCCGGCCATTCGAAGCGCCGGCAGATCATCGAGGGGGCTGCGCTGGTCTTCAACCAGTCAGGCTATGACGGCGCGAGCATGTCGCGGATCGCCGAGCGGGCCGGCGTGTCGAAAGGAACGCTCTACAACTACTTCGACGGCAAGTCGGCGCTCTTTGCCGCTTTCATCGAGCGGGAGACCAGCGAACGGATCGCCTGGGTACTGCAACCAAACGACCCGGAACAGCCGCTCGAGATGTTCCTGGCAGGCGTTGCGCGTCGCCTGATCTACAGCATGCTGTCCAAGTCCTTCCAGAACCTGCACCGGATCGTCGTGTCCGAAGCGATCAAGTTCCCCGATCTCGCCCGCATCTATCTGGAAGCCGGTCACCAGCGTGGCTGCCGGGAGCTCGCGTCCTGGCTCAGTGTCCAGTCGGGCCTGGGTCGGATCACGATCGACGACCCGGTCCTGGCCGCGGAGCAGTTCAGCGCGTTGTGCCGGACGCGCCTCTGGATGAAAGGCTGCCTGGACGTGTGCAGCGAAGCCACATCGAGCGAGATCGACGCCATTGCCGACGCGAGCGTGACGATGTTCCTCAACACTTATCGTCCGACAGGAAGGGGAGAGGGATCGCAGCCATGACGGCGGACCGGAGACTTGACGAGGTGCTGACGGCCATCGATCTCGCGCGTCCGGCAGCGGAGGCCAGGCTTTGCGAGCTCCTGCGGATTGCGAGCGTCAGCGCCCAGCCGGCGCACGCCAGCGACTGCGTCGCGGCCGCGAACTGGTTGGCCGACGCGCTCGGCGCGATCGGCTTCGCCGTCTCCGTCGATGCGACGGCCGGCCTGCCCGTTGTCAGGGCTTCGCACGCCGGCGTCGGCCGCCCGGAGGCTCCTCGGGTGCTGTTCTATGGACATTATGATGTGCAGCCTGCCGAACCGCTCGGGCCGTGGCTGGCGCCTCCTTTCGAGCCGACCTTCGTCGAGGGGGCGAACGGACGAAGGATCGTGGCCAGGGGAGCGGTGGACGACAAGGGACAGGTGATGACGTTGTTTGAGGCCTTGCGGGCCTGGCATGCGGTCGCCGGCGGACCGCCGGTGCCGATCGCGGTGGTCATCGAGGGCGAGGAGGAGATCGGCAGCCTCAATTTCGAATCCTACCTCGCGGCGCATGCCGACGCGCTCGCCTGCGATGTCGCGGTGATCAGCGATACCGGGATGCTCGCCGTCGACCGGCCAGCGATCACGACGCGCCTGCGCGGACTTGCCTATGTCGAGGTGACGCTGCGCGGACCGTCGCATGACCTGCACTCCGGAATGTTCGGCGGCGGGGTGCTCAATCCGCTCAACGCGCTGACGGGGATCCTCGGCAAGCTGCACGACCAGCACGGACGGGTCGCAATCCCGGGCTTCTATGACGGAATCGTCGAGCCATCGGAGAGCGTCCGGGAGAGCTGGTCGCGACTCGACTTCGACGAGCGGGCCTTCCTGGCGGGGATCGGCTTGTCCACGCCGATCGGAGAGGCCGGCCGGTCGTTGCTGGAGCGTCTCTGGGCGAGGCCGACGGCCGACATCAACGGCATCTGGGGCGGATACCAGGGCGAAGGCGCCAAGACGGTGATCGCCCGGCAAGCGAGCGCCAAGGTGTCCTTCCGGCTGGTGCCGGGACAGTCGCCACCGGCGGTGGTGGAGAACTTCAAGGAGTTCGTGCGTCGCGCGGCGCCGGCCGACGCAGGCCTGGAGTTCGTCGAGTTCGGCGCTTCGCCGGGCATGGAGATCGCGGAAGACAGCCGGTTCATCGACGCGGCGCAGCGCGCGCTTCTGGAAGAATTCGGCCGGGCCGCCGTGCTGATCGGCTGCGGCGGCTCGATCCCTGTGGTCGAGAGCCTGCATCGCATGCTCGGGATCGACAGCGTGCTGATGGGTTTCGGGCTGGACGACGACCAGATGCATGGACCCAACGAGAAGTTCGACCTGCGCTGCCTGCATGCCGGCGCCCGATCGCATGCGCGGCTGCTGGCGGCGCTGGCGACCGGATAGGCGCGCCATCGATTGGGGCTGACCCACGGGTGAAGACAGGCTTATTTCGGGACAGCATCGAAATGCCGGTGGGCGTGAACAGGGCGAGCGGCCCGGGTTCTCCTCGCCGGCCAACCCGGGAGTCTGGCGCCTGTGAGAACCCTCGGCCTCGCGCTGCTGATGCTTGGTCCGCCGGAAGCCTGTCTGGCCGCCGGCAATTCGCTGACGATGACGGCGTCGACCTACGACGCTGTCGCCGCGAAGTTCGCCGGGGCCCTTTCGGGCGGCTACGGCTCGGCGGTGGTCGCGGCGCCGGCCGGCAGCAGTTTCACCTGGGAAGCCTGGGCCAGGCTCGCGCAAGCGCCGGGACAGCCGGTGGTTGCGATCGGTTCGGGCGCGGTGGGCTATCTCGGCGCGAACGCGCAGGGACAGGAGGTCTGCAACATCTCCTCGGGCAACACCACGATCACCGGGCCGTCGCTTCTGGACGGCAACTGGCATCTGCTGGATCTCGTCGGCACGCCCTCGGGCGTCGCCTGCTTTCTCGACGGGAGCTCCGTGGGCACGGCCGGCGTCTCGCAGACCGTCCCGCAGAACGCAACTCTCGGCGTGGGCACGATGGGTCTGTACGCCGGCAACAATGTCTGGCCGGGCGAGATCGACGAAGCCTCGATCTGGAACGTTCCACGTTACGGCGCCACCTTCTTGCCGCCGACCACTCCCTACCGCGGCAGCGAGTCGGGACTGCTCGCCTTGTGGCACCTCAACGGCAATGGCGTCGATTACGCCAACGACACGGTGTTGCAACCGAACGATCCCTCGATCCTCTATTCGCCGTTCAACTGGTCTGTCGGCTCCTCGGCTGCGATGACCATCAACGCGGGCGCGTATTTCCGAACGATGTTCACTGGCTCCGCCTGCACGTTGAATTTTGACCTTTCGACGGCGGCGGCGCCGGCCAGCGAGATCTACTGGCGCGTCGACGGCTACGAGGCCGGGCAGCCGTGGATCCGGACCACGCCGGCCGCCAACGTGCCCTGCCCTGCTCCCGCCGATCTTGGAGCGGCTCCCTGGCACCAGCTGGAGGTGGTGGTGAAGTCCACCTCCGAGACGATCAATCGCTGGAACACCGCCGCTCCCGGCACCGCGGTCCGGTTCGCGGGCCTCAGCCTGCAGCCCGGCGCCTCGGCGCAGACGCCGGTCGGCGCACCTTGGAGGATCCTTCTGCTTGGCGATTCGATCACGGAGGGCGTGCGCACGGTCAACCAGACCGCCTCGCTCGACACCGACCGGAACGACGCGACGCTCGGCTGGGCCTTTCGCCTGGGCAGGCTGATGGGTGCGGAGGTCGGCGTGGTCGGCTTCGGCGCGACCGGCTTCACGGCGGGCGGGAGCGGCGGGGTTCCGCCGCTGACGTCCTCCTACAACCAGCTGGCCAGCAACCTGGCGCGGCCCGCGGGCAATCCGCCCAGCTTGATCGTCATCAACGACGGCACCAACGATCCCGGCGATGTCACCGTCGCGGCAACAACCGTTCTCAATGCCCTGATCGCACAGTATCCCGACACGCCGATCGCCCTGCTCGTTCCGTTCAACCAGTCCCACATCGCCGATCTGCAAGCCGCCGCCAGGAACTGCGTTCGGCCAGGACTGGTGCATGTCGTGCAGACAGCCGGGATCCTCAATCCGTCGAACGGGGTCGACAATTTCGGGGTGCATCCGACGGGGCCGAACAATCTCGGTTTCATCGCGCCTCGATTGGCCTCCCTGCTCACGCCGATCCTGGTCGGGGGCCCGACCGCGCTGACCGCGGCGCAGCTGGCGCGCATCCCCTGATCGATGGACCGGGTTGCGCTTTGGCCGGCGAGCCCATAGGAGACGCTCGACCCGTCGGCGCTGCTGTAGCTCAGTGGTAGAGCACTCCCTTGGTAAGGGAGAGGTCGTGAGTTCAATCCTCACCAGCAGCACCAGCCTTGCCCAGAGGTCGAGATGACCGATTGCTCGAAACCCGGCTCCTCGTCCGCCGCCGCCACGCCGCTCGAGGAACGCCGGCGCCGCGATGCCGAGGCGCTGCGTCTCAATCTGCTCAGGCGCAAATCCCAGGCGCGCGCGCGCGAGGCGGCCAGGCGATCCGCGGCCGCGGGCGCGACCGAGGATGGTCCGAGGGCCGCCTTGCCGGACGCATCGGACGTGGGCTAGATCGGCCGGACGCCCGGAGGGCTCGATGCCAGTGATGTCCGACGGCTGGATTCGCCGGATGGCGAACGAGGCCGGCATGATCGAGCCGTTCGTCGAGGCGCAGCGTCGCGACGGGGCGATCAGTTACGGTCTTTCGTCCTACGGCTACGATGCGCGTGTCGCCGACGAGTTCAGGGTGTTCACCAACGTCGACAGCGCGGTCGTCGATCCGAAGAACTTCTCGCCCGAGAGCTTCGTAACCAGGCAGGGGGCGATCTGCGTCATTCCGCCCAACAGCTTCGCGCTCGCGCACACGATGGAGTATTTTCGGGTCCCGCGGGACGTGCTGGTGATCTGTCTCGGCAAGTCGACCTACGCGCGCTGCGGAATCATCGTCAACGTCACGCCGCTGGAGCCGGAGTGGGAAGGCCAGGTCACGATCGAGATCAGCAACACGACACCCCTGCCGGCTCGGATCTACGCCTTCGAGGGCATCTGCCAGTTCCTGTTCCTGCGCGGCGAGCAGCCCTGCGAAACGAGCTATGCGGACCGCGCCGGAAAGTACATGAGACAGCGCGGCGTGTCGCTGCCGCGGCTCTGAATGATCGGATTGGCTGAGGACGTCTGATGGACCGGTTCCTGATCAACGGCAGGCGCCCGCTCTCGGGCTCGATCGCCATCGGCGGCGCGAAGAACGCGGCCCTTCCGCTGCTCGCGGCGGGCCTGCTGACCGACGAGCGTCTGACGCTGTCGAACGTGCCGCTGATCGCCGACATCCGCACGATGGTCGAACTGCTGGCCCAGCACGGGATCGCCGTCGATGACGTCGGCGGCACGGGACGCGTGCTGTCGCTCGGCGGCCGGATCACCAACACCGAGGCGCCCTATGAGATCGTGCGCAAGATGCGCGCCTCCATCCTGGTGCTCGGACCGCTGCTGGCCCGGACCGGGCGCGCGCGGGTCTCGCTTCCGGGCGGATGTGCGATCGGAACGCGGCCCGTCGACCTGCATCTCAAGGGGCTCGAGCAGCTCGGCGCCGACATCACGCTCGAAAGCGGATACGTGGTGGCCGAAGCGCCGGGCGGACTGCGGGGCAGCACGATCGTGCTGCCCTTCGCGTCGGTGGGCGCTACCGAAAATCTGCTGATGGCGGCGACGCTGGCGAATGGCCGGACCGAGCTCGTCAATGCGGCGCGCGAGCCGGAGATCGGCGACCTTGCCGCTTGCCTGATCGCCATGGGTGCGAGGATCGAGGGCGTGGCGACCGACCGGCTGGTGATCGATGGCGTGGAGCAACTGCACGCGGCGCAGCATCCGATCCTGCCTGACCGGATCGAGACGGGGACCTATGCGTGCGCGGTGGCGGCGGCCGGCGGCAATGTCAGGCTCGACGGCGGCAGGCTGGAGCATCTCGGAGCCCTCGCGCGCAGCCTGCAGGATGCAGGCGTGCGGGTCGAGCAGGACGGTGCTTCGCTGGTCGTGGCGCGAGAAGGAGAGCTCGCGGGCGTCGACGTGATGACCGAGCCGTATCCCGGGTTCCCCACCGACATGCAGGCGCAATTCATGGCGGTGATGTCGGTGGCCGAAGGCGCCTCGATGGTCACGGAGACGATCTTCGAGAACCGCTTCATGCATGTGCCGGAGCTCGTCCGCATGGGCGCGCGGATCAACGTCCATGGCGCGTCGGCGATCATCCGTGGCGTGCCCTCGCTCTCGGGGGCGCCGGTGATGGCGACGGATCTGCGGGCCTCCGTGTCGTTGATCCTGGCGGGACTCGCTGCCGAGGGAGAGACCGTCGTCAGCCGCGTCTATCACCTCGACCGGGGCTACGAGCAGGTCGAGCGCAAGCTCGCCGGTTGCGGGGCGCAGATCGAGCGCGTGACGGACTGAGATCATGACGGCGGTGTTCCCTGCCGGAAGCCTGACGCCGGAGACATCGCAGCCCCCCTTGATCCTGGCGATACCGAAAGGCCGCATCCTGCAGGAGGCGGTGGCGCTGCTGCTTCGCGCCGGCATCGTCGCCGCGGCCGGGTTCGACGACGAGGACGATCGGCGCCTGCGTTTCGGCACCGATGATCCCGGCGTCGAACTGGTCCGCGTGCGATCGTTCGACGTCGCGACGTTCGTCGCGACCGGTGCGGCGCAGATCGGGATCTGCGGCGCCGACGTGCTGATGGAGTTCGAC
>CAXTUK010000090.1:5349-8465 GCA_964247395.1 uncultured Acetobacteraceae bacterium | reverse complement strand
GCCGCTCGACCGGACGCGCGAGCGGTTCCCTGGCAGCACGGCGTTGCTGCTGCGGCTCGGCTCGCTCGCGGACCAGGCGGCGCTCGCAGAGGCGGCGGGCGACGGGTTCGCGAGCGCGCCGGCGCCCAACTCGCGCGAGCGGCTGTTCGACATGCTGATGCGGCGCTTCGACGTGCTGCAACAGCATCGGGGCGGCGTGATCGCGCTGCTGCGGGCGCTCCCGTCGGATTTGCCGCTCGGGCTGCTGCTGGCGAGTGCGACGGCGCGCAGCATGCGGTGGATGCTGGAGGGCGCCGGGATCGACGTGACCGGGCTGCGTGGCGGCCTGCGGGTCAACGGGCTAGTAGGAATCTGGCTCTACGCACTGCGCGCCTGGGAGCGCGACGAGAGCCCCGATCTCTCCGGCACGATGGCGGCGCTGGACCGGGCGCTCGACCGGGCGTCGCGCTACGAGAGTTCGTTGCGGCCGCCGCCCGACGAGCCATCGGCGGAGGTCGATCCTGACCTGGCCGCGGTGGTCGTGCCGGAAGACGAGGCGCCGCCCGCGTCATAGGCGGTTCCAGAGCCTCGCGATGGAGACCACTTCCCTGTTTCGAGCGGCCACGCGCTCGCGCTCGTACGCGGTCAAGGAGATCTTCCTCACCCTGCAGGGGGAAGGCGTCAACGCCGGGAGGGTCGCGGTGTTCTGCCGTTTCGCCGGCTGCAATCTCTGGTCGGGACGCGAAGAGGACCGGGCGGAAGCGGCCTGCCGGTTCTGCGACACCGATTTCATCGGCCTCGATGGCGAAGGCGGCGGCCGCTACGACGCCGACGGGTTGGCAGCGCGGATTGAGGGACTGTGGGCGGGCGGCAACGCGCACCGGCTGGTGGTGCTCACGGGCGGTGAACCGCTGCTGCAGGTCGACGGGGCGCTGGTCCGAGCGCTGCATGAACGCGGCTTCGAGATCGCGGTCGAGACGAACGGCACGGTCGACGCACCTGATGGAATCGACTGGATCTGCGTCAGTCCGAAGGGAGACAACGCGCTCGCGATCGAGGCCGGCGACGAACTCAAGCTGGTCTACCCGCAGGCGGACGCGCCGCCCGAGCGCTTCGCCTCGTTGGCGTTCCGGCATTTCCTGCTGCAGCCGATGGACGGTCCCGGTCGGGAGGACGCGACGCGGGCGGCGATCGCGTATTGTCTCGCTCATCCGCATTGGCGGTTGAGCGTGCAGACGCACAAGGTGGTCGGGATCCGGTGATCGAGCTCCGTCAAAGCTTCGGCTTCGAGGCGGCGCACACGCTGGCGCGCACGATTGATGCCGAGGGCAGCGCGCGCATTCATGGGCATTCGTATCGGGGCGAGCTGGTGTTGCGGGGAGAGGCCGATCCGCAGACCGGCATGCTCGTCGACCTCGGTGTCGTCGCGGCGACGATCGATATTGTACGAGAACGACTTGATCACCGCTTGCTGAACTCGATCGAGGATCTCGGGCCCGGGACGATGGAGAACCTGGCGGCCTGGATTTTCAGGATCGCGCGATCGACGCTGCCGGCGCTGGCGCAGGTTACGGTCCGGCGCGACAGCCTCGGACAGGTCTGCAGTTTCGAGCCCGGCGAGGGTGGTCGCCCTTGCGGACCGGCGTGAAGCAGACTTATCAGAAGCCGGCGATTGGGGCGTAGCCAAGCGGCAAGGCAGCGGATTTTGATTCCGCCATGCGGAGGTTCGAATCCTCCCGCCCCAGCCAGCCGGGAATGCATCGTCAGGCACATTCCCGGGATGGATCAGACCGCCTTCTTGAGGTTCGGACTGGCCTTGAAGCGAACCGTCTTGCCGGCCTTGACCTTGACCGGTTCACCGGTGCGCGGGTTGAGCGCCTTGCGCGCCTTGGTCTTGCGAACGGTGAAGGTGCCGAACGACGGCAGCGTGAAGCCGCCCTCCTTCTTGAGTTCGCGCACGATGGCGCCGATCAGATCGTTGGCGGCCTGATTGGCGGCAACGCCGGTGCAATCAATCGAATCCTGAAGGATGCCGGCGATGAATGCTTTGCTCATGGTGTCCGATGTTCTCCTTTGACAACCTTGTCGTGGCGGGCCGCTACTGTCGCCGAATCGGCTCCGCGGACCTTCAGCGCCCGCCATATAACCGGTGGTTCCAGCGTTTACCAGGGGCGTTGGCCAGGCTTGCCGAATCTGTCGGATTTCTCTGGAAGGATGCGCTCCATTGATCACACTTCCGCGCCGGGTCTGCTTGTTTGCCGAGCATCACCGAGGGGAGCGGGTGCCGGCCACGACGATCCGTACTATCGAAGCGTTAGCGCAGGCCGGCTTTGAAGTGCATGCGGCATTGTCGGGGTCAATGATCGACGAGTCGGACAGGTCGATACTTGGTCGGATCGGAGTCAGGGCGAAGGGTCGGCCGAATGCCGGTCTCGATTTCGGAGCCTGGCAGGAACTAGTCCGTGACGGTGCGGCGGAGGGCGCCGATGAAGTGCTGCTCGCCAACGACAGCGTCTTCGGACCGTTCGCACCGCTCGAGCCGATCCTGCGCGCGATGGAGGGATTCGATGCATGGGGGATGGTCGAGAGCCGCGAGGGGCGGCCACACCTGCAGTCATGGTTCGTGTGGATGTCGGGCGAGGCGTTCCGGAGCCGGGCTGTCGGGCGAGTGTTCGAGCAGCCGTTCCCGATGATGAGCAAGCCGGAGATCATCACCCATGGCGAGCTCGGGCTTGCGGCCGCGTTCGAGGCCGAGGGGCTCGATGTCGGCGCACGCTACAGCGCGAGGTTCCGGCTCAGGCCGTCGGCCCTGGTGGCGACGAACCCGATGCATTTCCGCTGGCGGGACCTAATGTCGAGCGGACTGGTGCCGTTCGTCAAGATCGAGCTGCTGCGCGACAATCCGGCCGGGATCATCGGCATCGACGCCTGGGAGAGGACGGTCGGCGCCCTGGACGGAGCGGATCTGGACGCGATGCGAGCGAGGCTCGCGGACTCACGGCGTGGCGACGGCCGTCGCTCGCCGGCGAGCGCCGGCTGGCGCCAGTCGATCCTGCAGCTCGCGATTCGCGAAGATCGCGGGAGGGTCCTGCGGGAGAGGTTGGCGGCTCGGCTCGGGCGGGGACGCCGGGACGCAA
>CAXTUK010000090.1:2730-5339 GCA_964247395.1 uncultured Acetobacteraceae bacterium | reverse complement strand
GGGGGGGGGGGGGGGGGGGGGGGGGGGGCGGCGCCCCATACCCAGCGGGCCCGCCCCCCCCCCCCCCCCACCGGCGTCGCGGGAAGCGAGAGGGCGAAAACTAGGTGCCGGGCTCGGTGGAGAGGAAGTTCGCGGCCGTGACGTGGTTGACGCCCTGCAACGTGATCTGCGAACCATCGGTGAGCTTGATCAGCGTCCCACTGCCGTTCGGCTGCTGTGCCTGGTTCTGCACGGCGGCGGCCACGCCACTGGCTCCGTAGCCGAACAAGGTGATATGGTTGCTGGCATTAGCTTCGAAGTCGGTGATGGTGACGCTGGTGCCCGAACCGCCGTTGACGCTGAACAGGTCGAACTCGTTGACGCCGAGACCGCCGGTCATTTGCGAAGAGCCGGTGCCGGCGACGAGCGTGTCGTTGCCGGTGCCGCCGATCAGAGTAGCGTTGCCGGAGCCGGCCCAGAACTGGTTGCCGCCGGAGGCACTCGCGGCGTTGAACTTGACCGCACCGCCGACGGTGTGGATAGGGTCGTTGGCGACGAAGACATTGTTGTGGGTGGAGCCGGTGAAATTGATGACCGCGCCGCTGGCGCCGTAGAGCGTGTCGGGGTTGGTCAGGCCGGTGACGGTGATGTTGTCGGTCTCGCCCTTCGACGCATTCAGCAGCAGCGATCCGCCGCTCTGCGTGAACGTGGTGCCGCCGGAGCCGGCGTTGACGGTGGTCGGCCCGTCCACGTCGACGGTGGTGGTGCCGGAGGACGCGCCAGTGATGGTGGCGTTGGTGTAGGTGAAGAAGGTCGCGTTGGTGGCGCTGGTGGCGTCGGCGACAAGGCTGGCGCCCTGGATGTCGGAGGTCGCGATGGAGGAGCTCGCGCCGCTGATGGTCGCAACCGTCGAGCCGACGCCGCCGATGATGGTGTCGGTGCCCTCGGAGTGGACCTCCGCGTTGAACCCGAGCAGGTAGCCATTACGGCCCGAGCCGAGTGCGAGGGTGTCGCTGCCGGCGCCGGAGAGGACGGTGTCGTTGCCGTCGCCGAAGTCCCTCGGCGCCGCGCAGGGCGCGGCGGGGGGAGGCCCCGCGGAGCAAAGGGGGGTGCCCTCGCCGGCGACGCTCGGCGCCGCGATTCCGTAGCCGGTGATAGGCGCCTCGTAGAACAGGTTGGTCCCGTTGCCGACCAGCAGGTTCGACGAGCCGGTGGTGCCGGCGACGCCCTCGTCGCCGAGACCACCCTGGATCGCAAGGAACGTCGACCCGGCGTTATAACTGTAGAACGATGCGGGCGACGACGCGAGCTGCGCGGTCAGGGCCTGGAACGATGACGCGAGGTTCAGGCCGAACGCGTCGTTGGTGACAGACAGGACGGCGCTGATGCCGGACCCGCCATGAATGGTGACCGAACCTGTACTGACTGCCATGTCTCGTCCTCAACCGAGGTCCTCGCATGCGCGCCACAGTGCGCCAGCCCGATGCCTCGTTCCGCGGTCGAGATACAGGAGGTCAGCGAGGGGGCGCAATGTAAAAAGGCCGTCTCAAGATTGTCCGCAGCCGTGGCATCTTGTCGCAACACCCGGCCTGCAGACCTGGTCGGACATCCGCGCCCGTTAGACGCTTGCTCTAACAGGATTTACCGGACCGACGCGCGGGCCAGGGCGGCTTGGCACTGTCGCGCGTCAGACATTTCACGTTTTTGTGTTGAACGCTAACGGTCGAAACGAGTGCCGGTTGACGGTCCGGCAGTCCCCGATCGGCAGCCGGCGAAAGCTGCCGATCGTGTTGCAACGGAGGCCCGTTTCTATGTGGGCGAAGTCGAGACGACGTTCACGGCGTTCAATTGTGAATGAGAGACGCCGAGGAGCGTAATGGTCGCGCCGTTGCCGAGCTGGAGCTTCGTGCCGATGGCCGAGTCCTGGGCTTGCGAGACGGCAGTGGCAGCGGCACTGGCGCCGAAGTCGAACAGGGTCAACTGGTCATGGGCGGCATTGAAGTCATCGATCGTCATGCTGGTGCCGGAGCCGGACATCGGGGCGAAGAGGCCGTAGAGGTAGGAAGCGGACCCGCTCGCACCCGTCATCGTGACCTGCCCGGCGCCGCCGATCATGGTGTCGCTGCCGGTGCCGCCGATCAGGGTCGCGTTGCCCGAGCCGGCCCAGAATTGATTGCCGCCGCTGGCGAGGCTGCCGTCGAGAGTGACGTTGCCGCCGTCGGCGCGAGGGTCGTTGGCGACGAAGACATTGTTGTGCGCGCTGCTGGTGAGCACGATGTCGGAGCCGTAGGCACCGTACAGAGTGTCGTCGCCGGCGGCCGGGCCGCCCGCGACGCTGATCGAGCCGCCGAGGCCGACGAACTGCAGCGTGCCGTTCAACTGGCCGTATTCGGTGGTGCTGCCAACGGCGCCGTTGACCGTGGCGTCGCCATAGGCGGTGACGACCTCGTTGGAGCTCGCGCCGGCGTTGATGGTGGTGCCGGTGATGACGTTGATGGTGGAGCTGGTTCCGGCGGCCGCGTCGATGGTGAGCGGGGCGTTGAAGCTGCCATAGCCGCCGTTGACGGTGGCGCCGCTGCCGGTGACCGAGATGGTGGCGGCACCCGATCCGACCTGGATGAGATCGGCGC
>CAXTUK010000090.1:1730-2720 GCA_964247395.1 uncultured Acetobacteraceae bacterium | reverse complement strand
TTGCGCGTCGACGAAGGAGTTGCCGCTGCCGAGATAGATCTGGGCATGGCCGGTGCCGAGCGCGATCGTGTCGTTGCCGGAACCTGCAAGGACCTGGTCGTCGCCGCTGCCGCCGATGATCTGGACGTTGCCGCTGCCGCCGATATAGGACAAGCTCGTGCTGTCGCCGACGACGATGGTAGCATTCCCGGAAGCGGCGCCGCCGATGACGCCGACATTGCCGAAACTGTTCTGGATGAGAAGCAGATTGCTGGTGGCGTTGAAGGTGTCGAAGCCGGGGGTCGCCAACTGCGCCGTCATCGACTGGAACATGCTCAGGTGCGAGCTGATGTAGTCGTTGCCTGTCAAGGCAACCAGTGAACTTCCGTTGCTGCCGCTGATCGTGACCGAGCCACTCATGATACCACTATCCCTTCGCGCCAATCCGTTGCCGCACGGTCACGATCAGCGACCAGCGTGCGGCGGCAAATTACGCAGCGAGAGGTTAATGTTGCAATTCCGTATTGGCGTTATTTCAATAAGTTGCGTCTCAAGAATGAAATCCCGCCTGGGCAGACTCTCGTTTTATGTCCTCGGCCCCTTCAGGGTGTCCGGCTGATCGCTGTAGTGTCGGTGCCGGCAGGATCGGAGCGTGGGATGGACCTCCTCGACGGGCTCGGCGACGCGGGCGAACGCTCGGCGCTCGACAGCCTCGAGACCGTGCTCTCGGCCTCGTTCGACCGGCTCGTGCAGCGGCCATTCGCACTCGACCGGGTGATCGCGCGCGCAGGCATGTCGGCCGAGGAGGGCTATGGGCATCTGCCGTTCGCGGCGTGGCTGGTGGCGGCCCTGCGGCCGTCGGTGACGGTCGGGATCACGATCCGTCGCCCGATGTTTCACGCATCGATCTGCGAGGCGATGGTGCGGGAAAGCGTTCCGGGCGAGGTGCTCGCGATCGCCGTCGATGGCTGGCCGCGCGAAATCCGCGAACGGCCGGGACAACGCATGATC
>CAXTUK010000090.1:0-1720 GCA_964247395.1 uncultured Acetobacteraceae bacterium | reverse complement strand
GTCGCGGATTTCGCGCGGCGGTCGAGCGCCGGCGAGGGCTCGCCGCTGCCGGTTCCAGCCGCGAGCGTGGCGTTGGTGCACGCGGACGCGAACCTGTGGCGAGCCGGAGGCGCGGTCTGGCGGCAAGCGCTGATGCCGGGCGGGGTGCTGGTGCTGCATGGGGTCGGTCCGAGCGACGCGCCCGGTCACGACGACGAAACTTCCGTGCTGCACTTCACCCATGATGGCGGCCTGCATGTCGAGTCGGTCGGCAGGCCTGCGTCCCCTGCCCTCCTGGAGATGTGGCGGCTCGCGGCGGCGGGCGGTCCCGATCTGGCGCGCCTGCGCAGCCGGTTCGCCTTCCTGGGCGAGCGCTGGCGACAGGAGGCGGCGGCCGAGATGCGCGGGGCGGCGCTCGAGGCGGCGCGATCGGGTCCGGCGTCTGTCGCGCAACGACAGGCGTTCATCGAAGCGTTGCGTGAGCGGAGCCGGCTGGAGGACGTGGCGAAACGACTGCCGGTGCTCGAGGCCGAGCGGGCGGAGGCGCACCGGCAGCGCGCGCAGCTCGAGGCGCGCCTGGCTGAGGCCGAGCAGGCGCGACGGGCGCTCGAGACGAAACTGGCCGAGACGGTCGCGCGCGAGCGAAGGTGGCCGGGTTTGCGGCCCGAGCGGCGGCCCGCCGTGCGCGCCGAGATGATCGCGGCGCCCCCGCCCCGGCGGGAGATCCGGTCGGTGCTGTTCGTGGCGGGCGAACCCGATACGGCGGGTGCGGAGTTCCGGTCCCGGCGGCAGAGACACGCGGCGGCGGCGGCCGGCTACGAGGCGCGCTGGATCAGGATCGAGCAGGTCGACCCGGCGGCCCTGCGCGACATCGACCTGCTGGTGTTGTGGCGCGCCAGCTGGTCGCTCCATGTCGAGACGATGATCGGGCTGGCGCGCGGCGCCGGCGCACGGATCGCGTTCGACGTCGACGACCTGATCGTCGACCCGGCCGTGGCAAGGGTCGAATTCATCGACGGCATCCGAACGCTCTGGGCCGATCAGGAGGGACTGGCGCGTTTCTTCGGCACCTTCCGCCGGACGCTCGAGGCGGCCGACTTCGGGATCGCGACGACGGAAGAACTCGCAGCGCGGTTGCGGCTGGTCAACCCGGCGTGCATTGTCGTCCCGAACGGCTTCGACGATGCCGCGCACGATCTGGCGCGCTTCGAGCGGCGCAGCCGCCGGCTCGCTTCGTCCGACGGGGACGGCGTGCTGCGGATCGGCTACGCGGCAGGCACGGTCACGCACCAGCGCGATTTCGCGCGCGCTGCGCCAGCGATCGCCAGCGTGCTGCGTGACCGTCCCAAAGTCCGCCTGGTGCTGTTTCGGGATCACAAGATATACGGCGACATGCTGATCACCGGCGAGTTTCCGGAGTTCGCCGGATTGGAGGATTGCATCGAATGGCGGGAAATGGTGCCCGTCGAAACGCTGGGGGCGGAAATCGCCCGCTTCGACATCGCGATCTGCCCGCTCGAAATCGGCAATCCGTTCTGCGAGGCGAAGAGCGAGATCAAGCATATCGAGGCCGCGCTGGCGCAGGTCCCGTGCGTGGCCAGTCCGACCGGACCCTACCGGCGTGCGATCGACCATGACCGGACCGGGCTGCTCGCGGCCGACGAGGCGGCATGGCGCGCGTGTCTGCTCCGGCTGGTGGACGAGCCGGAGACGCGCGCGCGGCTCGGCGTGGCCGCCTACT
>CAXTUK010000089.1:0-8477 GCA_964247395.1 uncultured Acetobacteraceae bacterium | reverse complement strand
GCTACGCGAATGTCGTCGGCCATCGTTCTGTCTCCGTGCGGCGGTCACCGCCTTCCGTGCTGCCCGCCCGCATGATTGCACGCCGGCGGACCGGCGAGCCATAATCGCGTTCGCGTCAGGGAGGAAAGTGTCGTGAAGGCCAGCAACGTTCTCGAGACCATCGGCAACACGCCGCATATCCGCCTCTCGCGCCTGTTCCCCGACGCCACGGTCTGGATCAAGTCCGAGCGCGCCAACCCCGGCGGCTCGATCAAGGATCGCATCGCGCTCGCCATGGTCGAAGCCGCCGAGGCCGACGGCAGCCTCCGACCCGGCGGCACCATCATCGAGCCGACGTCGGGCAACACCGGCATCGGGCTTGCGATGGTCGCGGCGGTGAAGGGCTACAAGCTGGTCCTGGTCATGCCGGAATCGATGTCGGTCGAACGGCGTCGACTGGTCCTGGCCTACGGGGCGACCTTCGACCTCACCCCCAAGGAGGGCGGCATGACCGCCGCCATCGAGCGCGCGAGAAAGCTCGCCGCGGAAATCGAAGGCGCCTGGATCCCTCAGCAATTCGACAATCCGGCCAATATCGAGATCCACGCGCGCACCACCGCAGCAGAGATCGTGGCCGACTTTCCGGACGGCATCGAGGTGATGATCACCGGCGTCGGCACCGGCGGCCACATCACCGGCTGCGCCGAAATCCTCAAGCAGCGCTGGCCGCAACTGAAGGCGTTCGCGGTCGAGCCGGCGGCCTCGGCGGTGATCTCCGGCGGCAAGCCGGGCCCGCACCCGATCCAGGGGATCGGCACCGGCTTCATTCCCGCCAACCTGCACACGGACGTGCTGGACGGCGCCATCCAGGTCGAGGCCGAGGAGGCACGCGAGTTCGCCCGCCGCTCCGCGCGCCAGGAGGGATTGCTGGTCGGCATCTCGTCGGGCGCCACGCTGGCCGCCATTTCGAAGAAGCTGCCGGACCTGCCGAAGGGGGTCACAATCCTCGGCTTCAATTACGACACCGGTGAGCGTTACCTCTCGGTCCCGGACTTCCTGCCGTCCTGAATGAGACATCACGAGCTCCGCGCGACGCCCGAGAACACCGTCAACGGCTATTTCGACGCCACGACCAGGCCGGTGCTGGTCATCGAGTCGGGCGACACGGTGGCACTCGACTCGGTTCCCGCCGGCGGCAGAAACTGCCTGCCCGCCGATCCGTCGCGCGTGCCGCCCGCGTATCGCGCCATTCTCGACCGCTTTCCGGAACCGGGCGGCCACTTCCTCACCGGCCCTGTCTTCGTTCGCGGCGCCGCGCCGGGCGACACGCTGCAGGTGGACATCCTCTCGGCCGAACCCACGATGGACTGGGGGTTCGTCTCCATCGCTCCGCCGAAGGGCACGCTGCCGGACGAGTTCACCGACTACGAGACCATCCACCCCGTGATCGACCGCGGCCGCCGCGTCTGCACCCTGCCCTGGGGCACCGAGCTGCCGCTCGATCCGTTCTTTGGGATCATCGGCGTCGCACCGCCGCCCCCGTGGGGGCGGTGCGGCTCGCCGGTGCCGCGCGCCTTCGGCGGCAACATGGACAACAAGGAGCTCAAGCCGGGCGCCACGCTCTACCTTCCGGTGTTCAACGAAGGCGCCCTGTTCCTCGCCGGCGACGGACATGGCGTGCAGGGCGATGGCGAGGTCTGCATCACCGCGCTCGAGACCGGGCTCGCCGGCGCCTTTCGCCTCACCGTGCGCCGCGACTTCCCCGTCGCGTTCCCGTTCGCCGAGACGCCGACCGAGCTGATGTCGATCGGGCTGGACGAGGATCTCGACGATGCGGCCAAGCAGGCGGTGCGCGAGATGATCCTGCATGTGTGCCGCCGGACCAATCTCTCGCGCAACCAGGCCTACATGCTCTGCTCGCTGGCCGGGAACCTGCGCGTGACCCAGACCGTCGACGGCAACAAGGGCGTCCACATGCTGATGCCCAAATCGTTCCTCTGAAGCCACGCCGGAACTGTCACGGGAGGGTCACGACCGGAATGAAGCGGTGGTCGTATACCGACGCGAAACATCGCAGGACGCCGCCATGCGCCGGACCCGGATACTCGCTGCCGCCCTCCTGATTGCCGGCGCCGATCTGCCGGGCCACGCGCAAACGGTCCTGTCGAACGGCCAGTCGATCACCCCGAATGCGGCACCCGGCGCCACGTTCCAGCCGCTCGATCCCGACCTGGCCGACTTTCCCGGCTTCCACGCCGGCTACGCCACCGACGCCCGATTGAGCCCGGACGGCCGCACGCTCCTGGTCATGACCGGCGGCTACAACAAGCTGTTCGACGCCCACGGGAATGCCATTCCAGCCGACGGCAACGACTACGTCTTCGTCTATGACGTCTCCACCGGCACCCCGCGCCAGAGGCAGATCATCCCGGTCCCGAACACCTTCAACGGGATTGCCTTCGCCCCCGGCGGCCAGCGTTTCTACGTCACCGGCGGCGTCGACGACGACATCCACACCTATGCCAGCACCGCCGGCCGGTGGAGCGAGATCGGCACGCCCACCCCGCTCGGCCATGTCGCCGGCAACGGCCTGCTCGGTAACGGCACCGCGCCCGTCATCCCGCCGGCCTTCGCCGCCGCCACCAACCCGCGCGAGGCCGCCGGCATCGCCATCACCGACGACGGTGCCCGCGCCGTCATCGCCAACTTCGAGAACGATTCGGTCAGCGTCGTCACGCTCGCGACTGGCGCCAGGGCCGAGCTCGACCTCCGCCCTGGCCAAGTCGATCCGGCCCAGGCCGGCGTTCCAGGCGGCGAGTTCCCGTTCGGCGTCGCGGTTCATGGCAGCACCGCCTACGTCTCCAGCGTGCGCGACAGCGAGATCGACGTCGTCGACATCGCCGGGGCCCCCCGGCTTGCCGGCCGCATCCACGTCGCCGGCGCCCCCAACAAGATGGTGCTCGACCGCGCTGGCACCCGGCTCTATGTCGCCGCCGACAACAGCGACACCGTGTTCGTGATCGACACCGCGACGAGGAAGATCCTCCACGGCATTCGCACGATCGGACCCTTGCTGCCCTTCCTCGGCAGGAACTACCGAGGCAGCAACACCAACAATCTCGTCCTTTCCCCCGACGAGCACACGCTGTACGCCACCAACGGCGGCACCAACTCGGTCGTCATCATCTCGCTCGACCTGAACCTCGTGCTCGCCCTCGTCCCCACCGGCCACTACCCGAACGCGGTAGCAGTCAGCGCCGACGGCCGAAACCTGTTCGTCGCCAACGGCAAGAGCCCGACCGGACCGTCGCCGACCCAGTGCAGCGGCACTGCCCCCGACATCGACCCGGCGTCGGGCTGCGCCGACGCCGGCAAGGTCGCGAACAACGAATACGTGCTGCAGCAGACCGAGGCCGGCCTCCTCTCGTTCCCGGTGCCGCCGCTGTCCGCCTTCGTCCCGCTCACCGTGAAGACCGGCGTCAACGCCAACCTGCTCGACGGTCCGACCGCCGACGACGCATCGCTGATGGCGAGGCTGCGCCGGCGCATCCACCACGTCATCTACATCGTCAAGGAGAACCGCACCTACGACGAGGTCCTCGGCGACCTGCCGGTCGGCAACGGCGACCCGTCGCTCACCGAGTTCCCTGACGCGATCACGCCGAACCAGCACGCGATCGCGAGAGGGTTCGTCGATCTCGACAATGCCTATTGCGCCGGCGACGTCAGCGCGTCGGGCTGGCCCTGGACCGTGCAGGCCCGCACCACCGACATGGACGAGAAGATCGTTCCCGAGAACTACGCCGGCCGCGGCTTCACCGACGACAGCAACGGCCTCGAGCGCGACATCAACATCGCCTTCCCGACGGTCGCCGGCCGCCAGCCCTCCCAGCCGCTGCTGCGCCTGAACAGCAACCCGAACATCCTCCCCGGCCCGAACAACATCTTCAACGGCGAGGCGGCCGACGGCACCGACGGCGCCGACTTCATCTGGAACGCCGTGCTGAACGCCGGCCGTTCGGTCCGCAACTACGGCGTCTTCATCGACATCTCGCTCTACCAGGACGCGGCGGCGCAGTTCCACCTGCAGACCCCGCTGCTCGCCGACCCCGCCACCACCCACACCACGGTCGCGGTCGCCACCGACCGCGCGCTGCTCGGCGTCACCGATCCCTATTTCCGCGGCTTCGACAACAAGCTCCCCGATTTCTATCGCTACGAGGAGTGGGCGCGCGAATTCGATCAGTATGCCGCCACCGACACGCTGCCCGCCTTCGAGATGGTCCGCTTCATGCACGACCACACCGGCGACACCGGCCCCGCCGCACCCGGCTTCGAGCCTTCGCTCGACGCGGTCAACACCCCCGAGCTCGACGTCGCCGACAACGACTACGCGGTCGGCCTGCTGCTCGACCACCTGGCGCACAGCCGGTATGCGAACGATACCGTCGTGTTCGTCATCCAGGACGACCCGCAAGCCCGCCCCGCCCAAGTCGACGCCCAACGCCCCAACCCCTTCGTCGCCCGCCCCGCCGTCAAGCAGCACCAGGTGATCTCCACCCGCTACAACACCGTCAACATGCTGCGTACGATCGAGGACTTGCTCGGGATCGGCCAGCTCAACCTGCACGACGCGACCGCCCGACCGATGAGCGACGTCTTCGACCTTGACCAGATCGGGTGGACCTTCACCGCCACCCCGTCCAAGCTGCTCACCACCGAGACCACGCTGCCGATTTCCGCCACCGCCGCCGTCCGCCACGCCGCGCTCGAGCAGCGGATCGGCCGGGGCCGGTCCGCCGCCTACTGGGCTCGACACATGAAGGGCTTCACCTTCGCCGACGCCGACCAGAACGACGACCAGGCCTTCGACCGCGTGCTCTGGCAGGGACTGATGCCGGGCCGCCCCTATCCGGCGGTCCGCACCGGCGCGGATCTCCGCCGGAACCGCCCTGCCCTCCTTGCCAAATGGACACGTGAACAAAACGCGAGCCCGATCGTTACGCCCTGAGCAATCAGGGAGACATCGCCATGACCAGAGTCCTTTCCGCCGCCGCCCTCGTGGCGGCACTGGCACTCGCGGCCTGCAACACCGTCGAGGGTGCCGGCCAGGACGTGAGGGCCGCCGGCCAGGGCGTCAGCAACGGCGCCAACGCGGTCAAGAACGGCAACTGACGCCCACTGGAGGCGCCAGCGCGGCCGGGCTATAGCGCGGGGCTGCAACGAACGGCGGGACGGCGCATGGATCTCAAGGACCACATCCGGGCCGTCCCGGATTTTCCGAAGCCCGGCATCCTGTTCTACGACATCTCCACCCTGCTCCGGGACGCCGAGGCGTGGCAGATCGCCATCTCCCGCCTCACGCTGGTCCTGCGCGCCTGGCATCCCGACATCATTGCCGGCGTCGAATCTCGCGGTTTCCTGCTCGCGGCACCCCTGGCGCTGCAGCTTGCCTGCGGCTTCACGATGATCCGCAAGCGCGGCAAGCTGCCGGGTCCCACCATCGGCCTCGACTACGCGCTCGAATACGGCGCCGATCGCGTCGAGATCCAGGCCGACGCCGTGCGTCCGGGCCAGCGCGTCGCGGTGGTCGACGACCTGCTCGCAACCGGCGGCACCATGGCGGCCGGCATCGCCCTGCTCCGCCAGGCCGGCGCCGAGGTCGCCGGGGCCGCCGCAATCATGGAGCTCACGTTCCTCGGCGGCCGGGACCGGCTCGACGTGCCGTTCGAAGCGCTGCTCGCCTACGATTCCTGAGTGATGCGCCCATCCTGGGTTCCGGCCTTGATCGACGCCGCGATCACCGCCTCAGCCGCGTCCCGATCGGCCCAGCCCGTCACCTTGACCCACTTGTTCGGCTCGAGGTCCTTGTAGCGGCTGAAGAAATGCTCGATCGACAGCCGCAAGATGTCCGGCAGCTCCTCGATGCGCTCGATCGTCTTGTAGGTCGGATGGATCTTGTCGTGCGGCACGCAGACGATCTTCTCGTCCTGCCCGCTCTCGTCCTCCATCTGCAGCATGCCGATCGGCCGGCAGCGGATCACCGCCCCCGGGATCACCGGCGCCGGCGTCAACACCAGCGCGTCCGCCGGATCGCCGTCGGCCGCCAGCGTGCCGGGGATGAACCCATAGGCGGCCGGATAGGACATCGAGGTGAACAGGAAACGGTCGACCATGATCGCGCCGCTATCCTTGTCGATCTCGTACTTGACCGATGACCCTTGCGGAATCTCGATCACCACGTTGATGTCCGACGGCGGCTCCTTGCCGGTGCTGATCTTGCTGACGTCCACGACCGCCTCCTCGCATTCCCAGGGCTCTGCCCTGGACCCGCCGCAACAGATCCTCGCACCCTAGAGCAGTCCCGCTCAGCCTGGAATCAGGCTGAGCGGGAAAACTGCTCGCTCGAAGACAAGCTGGAGCTTGCGCGGCCCCGGCGCATGCGCGATGAACCGCCGAGCCTCTTGCGCCTGTAGCTCAACGGTCAGAGCGGGCCGCTCATAACGGCTTGGTTGCGGGTTCGACTCCTGCCAGGCGCAGGCGGCCCTCACGATGCCGGAACCCCGATCATGGCCGCATACCAATACGTCTACGTCATGAAGGACGTCACCAAGGCCTTCCCCGGCGGCCGCGAGGTGTTCAAGGGCATCACGCTCTCCTTCCTGCCCGGGGTGAAGATCGGCGTGCTCGGGGTCAACGGCGCCGGCAAATCGACGCTGCTCAAGATCATGGCCGGCATCGAGACCGAGTTCGGCGGCGAGGCCTGGGCGGCCGAGGGCGTCAAGGTCGGCTATCTCGCCCAGGAGCCGAAGCTCGATGCCGGCGACACGGTGGGCGAGAACGTCATGGCCGCCTTCGGGCCGCTAAAGGCCGCCATCGACCGCTTCAACGACATCTCGAGCCGCTTCGCCGAGCCGATGTCGGACGACGAGATGACCGTGCTCCTCGCCGAGCAGGCCGACCTGCAGGAGAAGATCGACGCCGAGGACGGCTGGGAGATCGACCGACGTGTCGACATCGCGCTCGACGCGCTGCGCTGCCCCCCTGCCGAAGCCCGCATCGACAAGCTGTCCGGCGGCGAGCGCCGGCGCGTGGCACTCTGCCGCCTGCTGCTCGAGAAGCCCGACATGCTGCTGCTCGACGAGCCGACCAACCATCTCGACGCCGAATCCGTCGCCTGGCTCGAGCGCACGCTGCGCGACTACGCCGGCACGGTGATGATCATCACCCACGACCGCTACTTCCTCGACAACGTGACCAACTGGATCCTCGAGATCGAGCGCGGCCGCGGCTACCCCTTCGAAGGCAACTATTCGAGCTGGCTCGAGCAGAAGCGCAAGCGCCTGCAGCAGGAGGAGAAGGAGGAATCCTCCCGCCAGCGCGCGCTCGCCGCCGAGCAGGAATGGATCGGCTCCAGTCCGCGCGCCCGTCAGGCCAAGAACCAGGCCCGCATCCGGCGCTACGAGGAGATGCTCGCCGAGGGCGCCGACCGCGCCGGCGGCACCGCCGACATCGCGATCCAGCCGGGTCCGCGCCTCGGCAACACCGTCATCACCGCCGACAGGCTCCGCAAGGGCTACGGCAACCGGCTGCTGATCGAGGATCTCGACTTCAAGCTGCCGCCGGGCGGCATCGTCGGCGTCATCGGACCCAACGGTGCGGGCAAGTCCACCCTCTTCCGCATGATCGTGGGCCAGGAGCATCCGGACGGCGGCAGCCTGGCCATCGGCGACACCGTGCAGTTGGGCTACGTCGATCAGTCGCGCGACAGCCTCGACGACGACAAGAACGTCTGGGAGGAGATCACCGGCGGCACCGACGTCATCCACATGGGCAAGCGCGCGGTGCCGAGCCGCGCCTATGTGGGCGCCTTCAACTTCAAGGGCGCGGACCAGCAGAAGAAGGTCGGCATCCTGTCGGGCGGCGAAAGGAACCGCGTGCATCTCGCCAAGATGCTGCGCAAGGAAAGCAACGTCATCCTGCTCGACGAGCCCACCAACGATCTCGACGTCGACACGCTGCGCGCGCTCGAGGACGCGCTGATGCTGTTCGCCGGCTGCGCGGTGATCATCAGCCACGACCGCTGGTTCCTCGACCGGCTCGCCACCCACATCCTGTCCTTTGAGGGCGACAGCCACGTCGAGTGGTTCGAAGGCAACTTCGAGGCCTACGAGGCCGACAAGCGCCGCCGCCTCGGCGACGCCGCGGTCGAGCCGCACCGCATCAAATACCGGCCCCTCGCCCGGTGACCCGCGCGCGAGGCCTGGCGCGATGACGCGCCATGCCGCACTCCCCGCGCATCATCCGCACCGCGCGCCTCACGCTGCGCCCGGTCGGCTGGTCTGACCTCCCCGAGGTCACCAGACTCAAAAGCGACCCTGCCGCCTTCGCGTTGATGCTGGGCGGCATCCGCTCGCCCAACCGGAGTACCGCCGAGATGGCCGAGGACGTCGCCTTCTGGGGCCGCGAGGGCGTCGGCATGTTCACCGTCAGGGAAC
>CAXTUK010000088.1:5164-8485 GCA_964247395.1 uncultured Acetobacteraceae bacterium | reverse complement strand
GGCCTGGAGCGAGGCGCTCGCCGGGGTCGGGCTGGTGGCGGCGCAATTGCTGCTGACGCTGGAGGACAGCGAGGATCGGCGCCGGTTTCTGAACGCGCGAGCGACGCTGTCGACGCTGCTGGGGCTGGGCGTGGTGCCGGTGGTCAACGAGAACGACACGGTGGCGACGGCGGAGATACGGTTCGGCGACAATGACCGGCTGGCGGCCCGGGTGGCCGAGATGGTGGGCGCGGACCAGCTGGTGCTGCTGTCGGACATCGATGGGCTCTATTCGACCGATCCGAAGCGCGATCCGACGGCGCGGCATCTGCCGGCGGTGGCGGCGGTGACGCCGGAGATCGAGGCGATGGGGGGCGATCCGCCACCCGGCTATTCGTCGGGCGGGATGCGGACGAAGCTGGCCGCGGCGCGGGTGGCGACGGGTGCAGGGTGCGCGATGGCGATCGCGCTGGGCGGGTTGCGCAATCCGCTCGGCGCGTTGGAGGCAGGCGCGCGCTGCACCTGGTTCCTACCGACCGGGGACGGGCGTTCGGCGCGCAAGCGCTGGATCGCTGGCAGCCTGCAGCCGATGGGGGCGTTCGTCGTCGATGCAGGCGCGGCAAGGGCGCTGCGCGAAGGACGCTCGCTGCTGCCGGCGGGATTGCGACGGGTGGACGGGGAGTTCGGACGCGGGGACCCGGTGCTGGTGCGCGATCCCGAGGGCCTGGAAGTCGCGAGGGGGTTGTCGGCCTACGGGCACGCGGACGCGCGCCGGATCGCGGGGCACCGGTCGGACGAGATCGAGGCGCTGCTGGGGTGGCGCGGTCGCGACGAGGTCGTGCACAGGGACGATCTGGTGGTGAGCCGGCTGTCATGATCGACGGCCGGTCGAACTTGAACCCTGGCCTTCACTGCTCCGAAGGCCAGCGGAGCTGGGGTTCGGAGCGGGTGCGGGTGGCCGGAGGACGGTCGCGCTCGGGGACGACGGGGGCCGGAGGAATCGGAGGACGCGGCGAGAGTTCGCGTTCCGCGCGGCGCTCGGGTTGCGACTGGGCACGGACCGGACGGGCGACATAGCCGTCCTCGTCGGGTTCGGCGCGGCGCCAGGCGGCGGGGCGGCGGAACTCGGGGTCAGGCAGGCGGGCGGAGAGCTCGCGCAGGTCGGACTGCAGGTCGTCGAGCCGCTGGTCGAGCGCCTCTAGCCGCGCCTTGAGACCGAAGACGCTGAACGGCATCAGCAGATAGGCGCCGGCAATCAGGATCGCGGCCACCAGGATCAGCAGCTGCACCCACCAGGGCACCCAGGCAGGCAAGTCGAAAGGCATCGTCATGGCGTCACTCTAACACTGCCCTGCCCCGCACTACATGCCGAGGGCGCGACGGTAGACGTCGAGCAGGGTTTCCTGCTCCTCGACCTCGGAGGCCTGCTTGCGGCGGATGGTGATGAGCTGGCGCAGGACCTTGACGTCGAAGCCGGCACTTTTCGCTTCGGCGTAGATGTCCTTGATGTCGCTGGCGAGCGCGCGGCGCTCCTCCTCCAGCCGCTCGATCCGCTCGACGAGGCTGCGCAGGCGGTCCGCGGCGATACCGCCGGTGTCCGAGCCGGGGCCTTCGTTGGTCCGTTCGCGTGCGGCCTGCGCCATGGCATCCCCCCCGGTTGCGTGAGAGCAGCGCGGTTAGCGCCTGTCCCGGTGGCCGGTCAATCACCGCTGATGCTTCGCCTGCCAGTCCTTGTAGGGCATGCCGTAGACGATCTCCCGCGCCTGCGGGTCGGTGAGCGGGATGCGCTCGGCCTCGGCGGCCTCGCGATACCAGCGCGAGAGGCAGTTGCGGCAGAAGCCAGCGAGACCCATCAGGTCGATGTTCTGCACGTCGGTGCGTTCGCGCAGATGATCGACCAGCCTGCGGAAGGCGGCGGCTTCGAGCCGCTCGCGCGTGGGCGCGTCGATCTGGTCCATGGTCGCTCCTTGCGATGATCGGGCGAAGATGGTGGTTTGCACGCCCAGACGCATCCCTTGGGAGACACCGATGCCGCCGGCGATCATTCCCGTCGAGACGTTCGATTACGTGATCTTCGGCGCGACCGGCGACCTGACGATGCGCAAGCTGCTGCCGGCACTCTATCACCGGTTCCGCGACGGACAGGTGCCAGCCGAGAGCCGGATCATCGGGGCGGCGCGCAGCGGGCACACGACGGAGAAGTTCAGGGAGCTGGCGCGCGACACGCTGGAGCGCTTCGTCAAGAAGCCGGCGCTCGAGGACGAGACCGTGGGCGCGTTCCTGGCGATGGTGCACTACGCGTCGGTCAATGGCGCGACGGGAGAGAAATGGCCCAATCTCGGGAGGTATTTCGAGGATCCGGCGCTGGCCGACCGGGTGCGGGTGTTCTATCTGGCGACGGCGCCGGGCCTGTATGGCGACACCTGCCGCAACCTGTCGGACAACGGGCTGGTGACGGGCAAGTCGCGGGTGGTGCTCGAGAAGCCGATCGGAACCGACCTCGCCTCGGCGCAGAAGATCAACGAGCAGGTCGGACAGTATTTCGCCGAGGATCAGGTGTTCCGGATCGACCACTATCTCGGCAAGGAGACGGTGCAGAACCTGATGGCACTGCGCTTCGCCAATACCGTCTTCGAGCGGCTGTGGACGGCAGACTGCATCGATCACGTGCAGATCACGGTGGCCGAGACGGTGGGCGTGGAAGGGCGAGCGCCCTACTACGACAGCTCGGGCGCGTTGCGCGACATGCTGCAGAACCACCTGCTGCAATGCCTGTGCATGCTGGCGATGGAGCCGCCGACGACGCTGGAAGCCGACGCGGTGCGCGACGAGAAGCTCAAGGTGCTGCGGGCGCTCAAGCCGATGGACGCGCACGACATCGCGGTCTCGACGGTGCGTGGGCAGTATGTGCGCGGCAACTCGGACGGCAAGGCGGTGCCTGGCTATCTCGAGGAGCTCGGCGATGGCGCGGACAGCCGGACCGAGACGTTCGTGGCGATCAAGGCCGAGATACGCAGCTGGCGGTGGGGCAAGGTGCCGTTCTATCTGCGGACCGGAAAGCGGCTGCCGACGCGGGTGAGCGAGATCGTGGTGCAGTTCCGCGACGTGCCGTATTCGCCGTTCCCGCGCGAGATCGTGGATCTGCCGGCCAATCAGCTGATCATCCGGCTGCAGCCCGACGAGGGCATCCAGATGGTGGTGATGACCAAGGATCCAGGGCCGGGAGGCTTGCGGTTGCGGCCAGCCAAGCTCGACATCAGCTTCGAGAAGGCGTTCTCGACGCGGTTTCCGGACGCCTACGAGCGGCTGCTGATGGACACGGTGCGCGGCAATTCGGTGCTG
>CAXTUK010000088.1:1050-5146 GCA_964247395.1 uncultured Acetobacteraceae bacterium | reverse complement strand
AGGCGGCGTGGATGTGGGTCGAGCCGATCCTGGAGGCGTGGCGTGACAGCCCGGAGCATCCGAAGCCGTATGCGGCAGGGAGCTGGGGGCCGACGGCGTCGATCGCGCTGATCGAACGGGACGGACGCACTTGGCATGAGGAGCTGCTCGATTGAGCAGCATGCACGAGGAGCTGCTCGATTGAGCAGCATGCACGAGGAGCTGCTCGATTGAGCGGACGCAGCATGATGACGAGGCGGACGCGGCGCGGTCGCTCGCCGCGCGTCGGCGGCGGTTGACCACGACGCCGCCGCGTGTGTCGGGCAGACAACTGTGGCGGCGGATCGCGCTGTTGATGGTGCTGGTCGTGGTCGCGGTGGCGACGCAACGCAACGCGTTCCAGCGTCTGTCGGATCGGGTGTTCGGGACGCCGGTCAACTGGATGAACGATTACGCAATGTCGACGCATCTGTATGACGTGATCGTCGAGCGGCATCTGACGGACGTGCCGCGCGCGTGCCTGCTGCTGAACATACACGGGAACGATCCGGCGAACGCCACGACGCTCGACGTGTTCGAGCGGCCGACGGCGGCATGCATGGGGCCGGCGCACAACAGCGTCCGCGTGCTGCCACGACTGTTCCAGTTGCGGGTGGACCGGACCGCGGGCCGGGTGGAGAGCGACAGCGGTTCGCCCGGGGTGTTCCACCCCCTCACCTGAGCGATGATTTGCTGGTAAGCAGCGCCCGATAGAGCTTGGAGCCCCGATGTCCGATCACGGCGAGCACGGAGGTGCCGATCACAGCCACGACAACGTCGGACGGCGCGACTTCATGACGCTGCTAGCGGGATCGGTGGCGGCGGTGGGGATCGGGGCATTCGTCTGGCCGTTCATCGACAGCATGTCGCCGCCGGTGTCCGGATCGACCGACGAGGAGACGGTGGACGTCGACGTGTCGCACCTGGCGCCAGGGGCGCAGACGTCGGTGATCTGGCGCGGCAAGCCGATCTTAATCGTGCACCGGACCGACGCGCAGCTGCTGCGACTGCAGGACCCGAACTTCACCAGGATGCTGATCGATCCGGCGTCGGCGGACTACCAGCAGCCGGCCTACGCGGTGAACTGGCACCGGTCGATCGCGCCGTCCTATGGCGTGCTGGTGGGGATCTGCACGCATCTCGGCTGCGTGCCGAACTTCTTTCCCAATCCGTCGGCGACCGAGCCGGTGGCGAACTGGCCGGGCGGCTATCTGTGTCCGTGCCACGGATCGCGCTACGACCTGGCGGGGCGGGTGCTGCGCGGATCGCCGGCGCGCTACAACCTGCCGGTGCCGCCGTACTCGATGCCGAGCAAGACCGCGGTGCGGATCGGGCAGAGCCCGGACGATCTGTCGTTCGACTTCGACAGCATCAAAGCGCTTTGAAGGCGAGCGCGGCCGCGCTCGCGGGCTGTCTGGCGGCGGGATCGGCGTCGGCCTCGGAGAGCTGCGAGGCGACGCTCGCGGCAACGCGCGAGTTCCGCAACGGGGCGCCCGTGCATGTCACGCCGCTACCGGGTGGGCGCGCCGTGCTGTTTCTCGCCAGCGGGCCGCGAGACACCGGGCAGAAACTGTTTCGTTTCGATCTCGGCGAACCGGTGCGCGAGCTCGCATCGGCGGCCTCGCTGGGCGATGCCGGGACGCCGAGCGTCGAGGAGAAGGCGCGGCGGGAGCGGGCGCGGGTGAGCGCGTCCGGGCTGACCGATTACGCGCTTTCCAGGAATGGGAAGGCGGCGCTGGTGGTGTCGGGCGGGCGCATGTCGCTGGTCGACACGGGGACGGGCGCCGCGCGCCACCTGCCCGGCACGGGATGGATCGCGCCCCGGTTGTCGCCGGACGGAACGGCGGTCGCGGCGGTTCGCGACGATGACCTGCACGTCGTGGACGTGGCGAGCGGCACCGACATCGCGGTCACGACCGGCGGCACGGAGACGGTGACGCACGGGCTGGCGGAGTTCGCGGCCGAGGAGGAACTCGACCGGCTCGACGGGTTCTGGTGGTCGCCCGACGGCAGCAGGCTGGTGGTGGAAACGGCGGACAGTTCCGGCGTCGAGCAGCATTTCATCGCCGATCCCGCGGATCCGTCCAAGCCGCCGGTATCGTTCCGCTATCCGCGGGCGGGCACGACGAACGCGCTGCTGACGCTGGCGATCGTGCCGGCACATGGCGGCTCTTCGGTTCCGATCGAATGGGACCGGGCGTCCTTCCCGTATGTTGCGCGGGTGATGTGGCCCGCGCGCGGGTCGCCGAGCCTGGTGGTGCTCGACCGCGACCAGACCCACGAGCGCGTGCTGGCGGTCGATCCGCCGACCGGACGGACGCGCACGCTGCTCGAGGAACAGGATGCGGCGTGGATCGACCTCACGCCGTTCGCGTTCGCGCGCAACGAAACCGCACTGCCCGCGTGGCTGCCTGACGGGTCGGGGTTCCTGTGGGCGAGCGAGCGCAGCGGGGCCTGGCAGTTGGAGCTGCGGCACGCGGATGGCAGCCTCGATCATGCGGTGACGCCGGCGGGGTTCCGGTTCAGCGCGGTGCTGGATGTCGATCCGGCGTCGCGCAGCGTGGTGGTCTCGGGCGGGCCTGACCGGCTATCGGAACTGCTGTACCGGGTGCCGCTCGCGGGTGGCGCGCCGGTCGCGATCGCGTCGGAGCGCGGCATGCACAAGGCGTCGTTCGGCGAGCAGCACGAGGTGTTCGCCGACGAGGAGAGCCTGGCGGACGGGACGAACCGGGTGGCGGTGCGCGACCATGACGGGCGCGTCATCGCGACGCTGCCGTCGCGGGCGGAGCGGCCGGCGAGGCCCGCGCGGGTGGAGTATACCAGCGCCGACGGGTTCGACGCGGCGATCGTGCGGCCGCATGACTGGCGGCCCGGGATGCGGCTGCCGGTGGTGCTGTCGGTGTACGCCGGGCCGGGATTCAAGCAGGTCCGGGCGGACGCGCGGCTGTTCGCGGACGACCAGTGCCTCGCCGATCATGGCGCGTTCGTCGTCAGCCTGGACGGGCGAGGCACGCCCGGACGCGGACGGGACTGGTCGCGCGCCACGAAATACGACCTGATCGACAAGCCGTTGGCGGACCAGATCGCGGGCTTGCAGGCGCTGGGGCGAGCCGTCCCGGAGATGGACATGTCCCGGGTGGCGGTGAGCGGCTGGTCGTTCGGCGGGTATTTCTCGGCGATGGCGACGATCAGGCGGCCCGACATGTTTCGTGCCGGCGTCGCGGGGGCGCCCCCGGTCGACTGGCAGGATTACGACACCGCCTACACCGAACGCTACCTCGGCCAGCCGTCGCGGCACCCGGACGCCTACCGGGTGAGCAGCATGCTGACCTACGCGGCCGGTCTGCGCCGCCCGTTGCTGATCGTGCATGGGCTGACCGACGACAACGTCTATTTCGTCAACACGGTGAAGCTCACGCAGGCGCTGTTGAAAGCGGGCAAGCCGTACGAGCTGGTGCTGCTGCCTGGCACGCACATGCTGGCCGATCCGGCGGTGCGGACGGCCGAGCAGGAACGCGTGGTGGCGTTCCTGACGCGGACGATCGGATTGGGTGGGCGTTGATCGTCCTGGAGGGGACCGCCGACCGGCCGAACCCTATTTCCAGGTGCCGCGCTTGAGGGGATCGGCCTCGAGGATCTGGGCGCAGGTGGCGGCGAAGACGGCGCCCGGGCCGCACAGGAAGGCGGCGTAGTCGGCCTCGGTCGGGCACCAGAGCATGCGAACGTCCTGGTGCTCGTCGTTGGCGACGAGGCAGACGGTGACGCCTTCGGGCGCCTGCCGGCCGATCACGCCGTTGCGCAGCGGTCCGATCTCGAAGGAGGTCACGACGGAGGCGGAGCTGAACCATTCCTCCTGCGCCCACCAGGCGGGAGCGGGGGACATGCCGAACCGTCCTTCCGAGTATGTAACGACGTAGTCGGGGTTCTCCCCTCGGTGCGGCGGCTTCTGGTCGTGCTGGCTCATTGGTCGGGTCCGATCGGCTGGTGACGGCCGGCGGATTACGCGCGAAGTCCGCGCCCTAGTCGAGCGGATAATGACAGGCAACGAAACGATCGGCAGCGTGCCGGCCAAGTACCG
>CAXTUK010000088.1:0-1019 GCA_964247395.1 uncultured Acetobacteraceae bacterium | reverse complement strand
TCGTCTCGGCTTGGGACAGCGTGTATGAAAACGACACCCGGTCGGCGGATTTGACGGGCTTGGCGGTTCGCCGCGGAGCGCTACCCGGTTGCGACGGGCGCCGGCGGCGTCCGGCATCGGCACGGCGGAGATCAGGGCCGCGGTGTAGGGGTGGGACGGGCTGTGCAGGACGTCGTCGGTCGGGCCGGTCTCGACGATGGAGCCGAGATACATCACCGCGACGCGGGTGGAGATCTGACGGACGACCGAGAGGTCGTGGGCGATGAAGACGTAGGTGAGGCCGAGACGGTCCTGCAGGTCGGCGAACAGGTTGACGATCTGGGCCTGCACGGAGACGTCGAGCGCGGAGACCGGTTCGTCGGCGATGATCAGTCTCGGTTCGAGGGCGAGCGCGCGGGCGATGCCGATCCGCTGGCGCTGGCCGCCGGAGAATTCGTGCGGGAAACGGACGAGATGTTCCGCCGACAGGCCGACGAGCGCCATCAGGGCGCGGGTGCGGTCGGCGATCTCGCGCGCGCCGCCGCGATGGTGGATGCGCAGCGGTTCGCCCACGAGGTCGCCGACGCGCCGGCGCGGATTGAGCGACGAATAGGGGTCCTGGAAGACCATCTGCATGCGGGCGCGCAGCGGACGCATGGCGCGCTCGGACAGGCGGGTGATGTCGCGGCCCTCGAAGTCGATGCGGCCGGCGCTCGGGTCGACGAGGCGAAGCAGGGTGCGGCCGAGGGTGGACTTGCCGCAGCCGGACTCGCCGACCAGGCCGAGGGTCTCGCCTGGGCGGACCGCGAGCGAGACGTCGTCGAGCGCGTGGACGGTGCGCCGGCCACCACGCGAGAAGCGGGAGCCGACGACGAAGCGCTTGGAGAGGTTGACGGCCTCGAGCAGGGGCGTGGGCATCAGCCGGCGGTCCCGGCGGCGAGCGGCCGGCCGAGGGCGGAGACGTCGCGGCCTTCCGCGGCCAGGACGCAGGCGGCTTGCTGACCGCGGACCTCGATCAGGGGGGGCGTGCTCTCGCAAGG
>CAXTUK010000087.1:0-8573 GCA_964247395.1 uncultured Acetobacteraceae bacterium | reverse complement strand
GCGGCCGCTGCTCGGCGATGGCGCCGCCTTGCAGCTGATGCCACCAGGCGACCGGCGTGCCGACGGGATCCTGGCCGGGGCCGCATCCGGCGAGCAGAAGGACGCCCAACGGGATCGACGCCTTCGGCATGCTGGTCACGCAACACTCCCCTGCCCGCGTCGATGGTCCGTCGACGGATGTCGTAGCTCGGGCGGCACGAGGGCGGAACCGCCAACTCGACTTTCGGCCGTCGGAGTTTACATTCCGTGGACAGACAAGGAGAGCAGGATGAGCCGCGAGGATCTGGAGCGCGTCGGATTGAGAGCGATGGCGCGCGGGGCCGACGAGCCCGAGGAACCCGATGCGCCCGACGGACCCGACGTGCCGGAGCCGATCGGCCCCGAGAAGAGCGAGCCCGACAGCAACCGGACGCTGAATTCGCCGATCAACGAGCTCGAGACACGGCTGTTCGATCAGCGCAAGGTGCTGATCTTCGGGGCGATCAACGACAAGATCGCGCGCGACGTGACGGGCCGTTTGCTGGCGCTGGCCGGCGCGTCCGACAAGCCGATCGACGTGTATGTCAACTCGCCGGGCGGCCATGTGGAGAGCGGCGACACGATCCACGACATGATCCGGTTCGTCGACAGCGTCGCCCCGGTTCGCATGATCGGGACCGGCTGGGTGGCGAGCGCGGGCGCGCTGATCTATGTCGCGGGCCGCAAGGATCGGCGGTTCTGCCTGCCGAACACGCGGTTCCTGCTGCACCAGCCGATGGGCGGGGTGCGGGGACCGGCGGTCGACATCGACATCGAGGCGCGCGAGATCATTAAGATGCGCGAACGGCTGAATCGCCTGTTCGCGCGCGAGACCGGGCAGACCTATGAGAAGGTCGCCAAGGACACCGACCGCAACTACTGGATGGGGGCGGACGAGGCGATCGAGTACGGGATGGTCGCCGGCATCGTCGACAGCATGAAGACGCTCGCCGACGTGAACTGATGCCGGCGTCGGCGCGAGCCGGATGGCTGCCTCGGGCGGCGCATCCGGCGTCCTGGGTGATGCTGGTTATCACCACGCTGGCGATCCTGGTGACGTCGATGGACATGCAGATCCTGCCGACGATCCTGCCTGCCATCCTCAAGCAGTTCCACCTCACCACGGCGGCGGGCGGCTGGCTCAACGCGCTGTTCTTCGCCGGCACGGCGGTCGGGGCGGTGGTGTTCGGGGTCTGGTCGGATCTGGCAGGCAGCGGCTTCAGACGCGGCGTGACCTGGATCGCCGCCTACTCGGTCGCGATCGTCGGCGGCATCCTCACCTTCGTCTTCGCCGGCAACCTGCTCGCCTTCGAGTGCCTGCGCACGGTAATGGGCGTCAGCCGCGGCGGCTCCGAGCCGTCGAACGTCGCCCTGGTGAGCGACTGGTGGCAGCGGGAGAATCGCGGCTTCGCCGTGGGCGTGCACCATACCGGGTTCCCCTTCGGCCAGTTCCTCGGGCCGGCGATCATGGCGCTCGTGCTGGCGCATCATGGCTGGCAGACGACCTACCTGCTGATACCCGCGATCGGCATCCCTGTCGTGGTCGCGCAGATCCTGACAGGCACGCGGCGCAACGAGCGGCGCGTGCGCCACTGGATCGCGGCGCACGGCCTCACGCAGCCGTTCGAGAGCGAGACGGGGAAGCGACGGTTCCATGGTCCGATGGAGCCGCTGAGGCTTCTCGGCCGGGACCGGAACCCGGCGATCTGCATCGCGGTGATCTTCCTCTTCCTATGGGCGGAACTGGGCATCTCGGCGTTCCTGACGGTCTATCTGACCACGATCGTGCACATGTCGCTGCCTCTCGCCGCGGCGACGTCGGGCGCGTCCGGGCTGACGGGATGGGTCGGCCAGGTGGTATGGGGAACGGTATCGGACAGGCTCGGCCGCAAGCCTGTGCTGGCGATCCTCGCCGTCGGCTGGGCGATCTCGACGGCGCTGCTGATGACGGTCTCGTCGACAACGATGGCCTGGGTTCTGCTGCTGTTCTGGGGGCTGTTCCGCAACGCGCCGTATCCGGTCGCCTACTCGCTGCTGATCGACTCGGTGGGCGAAGCATCAGGGTCGGGCATGGGGCTGCTGATCGGCATCTCGTTCGGCGTCTGCGGGCTGATCGTCTCACCCGTTGCCGGCTGGGTGATCGAGCATTTCGGCTGGACGGTGGATTACAGCATGCTCGCCGCCGCGTCGCTCGCGTCGCTCATTCCCCTGATGTTCGCGCGCGAGACGGTGCGGGTGCGGCCCTGAATCGGCGAGGCGTGTCAGCGGTGAAGAAGATCGCCATGCCAGTCTCGATGCTGATGGGCAACGTCACGATAGCTTAACGAGAAGAGCATCGCGCGCCCATTGGCGACGAACTAAGGAACGTCCCGGACGAACAGGGAAACCGCCGACATGCGCTCGCTTCGTGCTCTGCTTCTTTCGACGGCTCTCGGTGCGGTCGGTCTGCTGTCGACCGCCGGCCAGATCGCCGAGGCCGCGCCGGCGGTCGGCTCGACCTACAAGCATGTGCTCGTGATCAGCGTGGACGGCCTGCACGCGATCGATCTCGCGAACTGGATCCAGAGCCATCCGGCCAGCAATTTCGCCAAGCTTGCCCACCACGGGATCGTCTACCCCAACGCGTTCACCACTGCGCCGTCCGACAGCTTCCCGGGGATGCTGGCGCAGTTCACCGGCGCCACGCCGAAGACCGGCGGATTGTTCTATGACGACAGCTACGACCGGCAGGAATTCCCGTCGGTCAATTCCTATGTCAGCCAGGGTCGTCCCGATCCCGGCTGCACCGGCACACCCGGGACCGAAGCCACCAACTTCGAGGAGCTGGACCGCGGCTACAATTTCGCGACCGCCCTGGTCTCGGATCTGACCGGCGGCGGCACGCTGGGGCAGGTCTACACGCAGCTCGATCCGAACAACATGCAACGGCACATCGTGCACGGCCAGTGCGTTCCGGTGTATCCGCACGAATATGTCCGGACCAACACGGTCTTCGAGATCGCCAAGGGCGCGGGTCTGTATACGGCCTGGTCGGACAAGCACCCGGCCTACGAGGATTTGAGCGGACCGTCGGGCAAGGGGCTGGACGAGCTGTTCGCGCCCGAGATCAATGCGCAGGACACGCTCGATCGCGGCGCCGTTGCGGGCGACGACTTCACGACGAGCTACAAGGGCGTGCGCACCTATGACAGCATCAAGGTGCGCGCGGTGCTGAACTGGATCGACGGCTTGAACGGCACCGGAACGGTCAAGCTGGCGTCGGCGCCGGCGATCTTCGGCATGAACTTCCAGGCGGTCAGCGTCGGGCAGAAGCTGGCCAAGGCTGGCGATGCCGATTTCAAGACGCCTGACCTGACCGGCGGCTATCTCGACGGCAAAGGAACACCGGGCAATGCGTTGACCATGCAGCTGCAGTTCGTCGACGACGCGCTCGGCGAGTTCCGCCGCGAGCTGAACGTGCAGGGGCTCGAGAAGTCGACGCTGATCATCGTCAGCGCCAAGCATGGGCAGTCGCCGATCAACGCGAAGGACCGCATGGCGATCAGCGACAAGCTGTATGCCTCGACGCCCGGGTTCGGGACCAACGGCTTCGAGATCTGCGACGACGCGGCGCTGGTCTGGCTGCAGCCGAGCCTGGAGAAGGCGAACTACAAGGCGGCGGAAGCTTTCCTGAACGCGAACGCGAGCGCGCTGCACATCCAGTTCCTGCTCGACCGGACGGTGCTGTCGCTGCTCTATGGCGATCCGTTCAACAACACGCGGGTGCCGGACTTCATTGCGATCACCGATCACGGCGCGATCTGCACCGGAGGCACCAAGCTCGCGGAGCACGGCGGTTTCTCGCTCGACGACCGCAACGTCGCATTGCTGGTCTCCGCTCCGGGGGTCAAGCCGGCGGTGGTGCCCTACCTGACGGCGACGACGCGGATCGCTCCGACTATCCTGAGCGCCCTGGCCCTGGATCCCAACAAGCTTCAGGCGGTGCACAGCGAGGGAACGCAGCCGCTGAGCCGCTGATTGATCGGGCGCCGAGGCGGCGCGCACTTCCGTTGCCTCAGTCGAGTGCCAGCATGAGGCGGATATTGCGGATCGCGGCGCCGGCCGCGCCCTTGCCGAGATTGTCGAGCCGGGCGGTCAGGAGCGCGTGGGGATGGGCGTCACCGCCGTGCACGCGCAGCTCCAAATGGTCGGTGCCCGCGAGCGCCGCCGGGTCGAGAACGGAGGGTGCATCGTCGAGAACGGCGATGTCGGGCGAGTTCGCGTAGGCACGGGCAAGCGAGGCGCGGAGCATGGCGGGCGTCAGACGGCCAGGCAGGGTGTCGAGGAAAAGCGGGATCGAGACGATCATCCCCTGCGGGAAATGGCCGACTGAAGGGACGAAGATCGGGCGGCGCGCGAGGCCGGCGTGGGTGGCGATCTCGGGGACGTGCTTGTGGGCGAGCTCGAGCGCGTAGAGGGAGAAAGCGGGACCGCCGTGGCGCTCGTGAGCCTCGATCATCCGCCTACCGCCGCCGGAGTAGCCGCTGATGGCGTTGATCGCGACCGGGTGGTCGCGCGGGATGATGCCGTCGGCGATCAGGGGACGCAGCAGCGCGATGGCGCCGGTCGAGTAGCAGCCCGGATTGCTGACGCGGGGCGCTTCGGCGATGCTGGTTGCCTGACGCGGGTCAAGCTCGGGAAGGCCGTAGGTCCAGTCCGGATCGATGCGGAAGGCGGTGCTGGCGTCGAGGAGCTTGGGGGCGTGGCCGTCCTCGCGCTCGATGGCGGCGACGAGGCCGGCCGCTTCTCGCGAGGCGTCGTCGGGAAGGCAGAGCACGATGAGATCGACTTCGCGCATCAGCGCGCGGCGCGTATCGGCGTCCTTGCGGCGTGCAGGGTCGATGCGGCGCACCTGGAGAGGCAGCGCCTCGAGGCGTTGGGCGATGGCGAGACCGGTGCTGCCGGCCTCGCCATCGATGAAGAGGGAGCGTCCCAGGTCAGCGCTTGCTGAACTGGAAGGAACGGCGGGCCTTGGCGCGGCCGTATTTCTTGCGCTCGACGACGCGCGGGTCGCGGGTGAGGAACTTGGCCTGCTTGAGGATGCCGCGCAGCGTCGGCTCGTAGTTGGTCAAGGCGCGGCTGATGCCGTGCCGGACGGCGCCGGCCTGGCCGGAGAGGCCGCCACCGGCGACCGTGCAATAGACGTCGAACTGGTTGTAGCGATCGGCGACGAGGAACGGCTGGGTGATCAGCATGCGCAGCACGGGACGCGCGAAATACTGGTTGGCTTTCTTGCCATTGATCGAGATGTCGCCGCGGCCAGGCTTGATCCAGACGCGGGCGACGGCGTCCTTGCGCCGGCCGGTGGCGTACGAGCGGCCCTGGGCGTCGCGCTTGGGCTCGCGCGGGGCGCGCTCGTCGGGGGTCACCCCTTCGGCGCCGGTGGTCACGACGTTCAGCGCGCCGAGGTCGGCCAGCGTGCCGGTGCGAGTGTCCTGTGATGCCGACATGGGATCAGGTTCCAGTCGCGCGGCGGGGCGCGTTGACCGAGTTCTTGCGATTGATGGCAGCGATGTCGAGGGTCTTCGGCTGCTGGCCTGCGTGCGGGTGCTCGGGGCCGCCATAGACGTGCAGGTGCTTCATCTGGGCGCGCTGCAACGGGCCGCGGGTGATCATCCGCTCGACCGCCTTCTCGATGACGTGGCCAGGGTGCTTGCCGCCGAGGCGCTGGGCGATCGTGCGCTGCTTGATCCCGCCGGCGTAGCCGGTGTGATAGTGGAACAGCATCTGGCCGGCCTTGTTGCCGGTCAGGCGCACCTTCTCGGCGTTGATGACGACGATGTTGTCGCCACTGTCGACGTGCGGCGTGAAGGTCGGCTTGTGCTTGCCGCGCAGGCGCTGGGCGATGATGGTCGCGAGGCGGCCGAGAACAAGGCCGTCGGCGTCGATCAGCACCCAGTCCTTCGTCACCTCCGCAGGCTTGAGCGAGAGGGTCGTCTTCATTCGGATCACCTGAGGTGGAGGTCAACGGTCGAAGCGGGGCTTATGGGCATCGGCACGGCCGGGGTCAACCGCCATCGTGACTTGTGCATACGGGTCTTTCGCGTTTGGTAACTGGATGCCACAAACGGGCAGCGCCCGGATCAGGCTCCGGGAGCGGCCACCATCGCCGGAACGCCGGGGGCCAGCGCGAAACGGAACGTGGTGCCTCGGCCGAGGGTACTGCGCACCGCCAGTTCGCTGCCCTGGCGCTCGAGCAGGTCGCGGCACAGCAGCAGGCCGAGCCCGCTGCCGCGCTCGCCGGCGGTGCCGTGCGTGGTCGTGCGCCGGTCGAGCTTGAACAGATCGTCGACCTTGCCGGGCGCCATGCCGACCCCGGTGTCGGCGACGCTGATCTCGACGGCGCCGGCGAGCGGTTGCGCCGACACGGTGACCGATCCGCCCGGAAGGGTGAACTTGACCGCGTTGCTGACGAGGTTGCGCAGCACGGTGCCAAGCATGTCCGGATTGGCGTGCACGCACAGCTCCAGATGCGCGGTGCGCAACGCAATGCCCTTGTCGGATGCCGTCAGCGTGGCGCCGCGAACGGAGTCGGCGACGACGGCAGAGAGGTCGACGGCGCCCATGCTGACGGCGAGCGTGTCCATCTGCACGCTGGCCCAGGCGAACAGGCTCTCCATCAGGGCATGGGCCTGGCCAGCCGCTTCCTCGATCCCCTTGGCGCGGCGTTCGACCGATGCGTGATCCCTGTCGGCGACCGCCCGGCTCAGCACGCCCGACAGGCCGAGCAGTACCTGGAAGGGGTTGCGCAGATCGTGCGCGACGATCGAGAACAGCAACGCTTTCTGCCGGTTGAGGGTGTCGAGGGCGAGCGACTTCTCCTCCGCCTCGCGGCGGGCGGCCTCGAGCTCGGCCACGAACTCGCGCCGGGCGGTCGCGTAGCGGATCGCGCGCGCGAGGCCCGACGGGGTGATCTCGTGCTTGGCCAGGTAGTCGAGCGCGCCCGCGCGCATCAGGCGGAGCGCGATCTCCTGGTCGGCCTCGCCGGTCAGCATCAGGACGGCCTGCTTGCCGCCCTCGGGGGCGAGCAGCTGGGCGAGCAGCTCGAACGTGTCGACATCGGGCAGGCGATAATCGAGCAACACGCAGTCGAAACCGCGGGATCGTGCCAGGGCCAGCCCGGTGGTGCCGTCGGCGGCCTCGGCGACTTCGTGCGGCAGGCCGGATTTCGCCAGCGCCCGGCGCACCGCGGCCCGATCCACCTGGTCGTCGTCGATCAGCAGGATCCGGGTCGCGGCGGTCATGGCCCTACTCCGGGAACTCGACGATCTTCCAGTAATGCTCCAGCAACGACACCGCCTGCATGAATGTGTTGGCAGGGTCCTGCTTGACGATGTAGCCGGCGACATTGTGCCCGTAGGCGCGCGCCTTGTCCTCCTCAGCCTTGGAGGTGGTGATCATGAAGACCAGCGCGCTCTTGAGGTCCTCGTCGGCGCGGATGGTTTCGAGGAACTCGATGCCGTTCATCCGCGGCATGTTGAGATCGAGCAGGATGAGGTGCGGCTTGCCGAGCTTCGTCCGGCCGTTCTGGCCGCGCAGATGCTCCAGCGCCTCGATGCCGTCGCGGGCGACGGTGATCGGATTGCCGATCTTGCTCTTGACGAAGGCGCGCTTGAGCCCCTGGACGTCGACCTCGTCGTCGTCAACCAGCAGCAAATTGACGGCTGGCGCCATCTGGATTCTCCCCTGTCTCGCCGGTCGGCCAGGTGAAGTGGACCGACAGGCCACGGCCATCCCGGACCTCGCCGAACCAGATCGTTCCGCCCTGGCGTTCGACGATCTTTCTTACGATGGCGAGCCCCATGCCGCTACCCTCGACATCGTCGCGCGGCTTGAGGGTCTGGAACATGCCGAACACCCGCTCGCGGAACTGTTCGGGAATGCCGGGCCCGTCGTCGGCGACGGTGAACTCGATCAGACCAGGGCGCTCGGCGGCGTCGACCCAGACATGGCCGTCCGCGGGATGGTCGTGGTGCTTGAGCGCGTTGCCGATCAGGTTCTGCAGCGCCTGGGTGAGCGGGGCGCGGGCGGTGCGGATGGTCGGCAGTCCCGCGCCGGCCTCGATCCGGAAGCCCTCCGGGGGACTGACCAGGACGGCGAGTTCTTCCACGAGCGCGCGCGCGTCGACGGAGTCGACGCCGGCTTCGCTGCGCCCGGCCCGCGAGTAGGCGAGAAGATCGTCGAGCAGGCTCTCCAGGCGCCGGACGCGGCTCTTGAGCAGCTCCATGTTGGCGCGCGTGTCGCCCGTCAGGGCGCCTTCCAGATCCTCCTCGATCCAGGAGACGAGGTTCTCGATGCCGCGCAGCGGCGCCTTCAGGTCGTGCGAGGCGACATAGGCGAACTGCTCCAGCTCCTCGTTGGAGCGCAGCAGGTCGCGGGCCTGCCTGGCGAGCCGCGCCTCGAGGCGCTTGCGGTCAGTGATGTCGGTCAGCAGGGGGACGACGCCGAGCACGCGTCCGCCGGCGTCGCGGTGCGGCCGGTAGAAGCCTTCCAGCTCGCGCCGCCCCGCGCCGCGC
>CAXTUK010000086.1:0-8680 GCA_964247395.1 uncultured Acetobacteraceae bacterium | reverse complement strand
ACGTAATGCCGGGTTTCGGCCGGCAGCGGCCGGTTGCGCGTCAGATAGTCGTCCAGCCGCCCCGGCCCGGCATTGTAGGCGGCCAGGAAGCCAGGCGAGCCATAGATGTCGTACATCTGGCGGATGTAGGCAGTGCCGGCGAGCACGTTGTTGCGCGGATCGTAGGGATCGGGATCGAGATCGTATTGCTCCCGCATCAGGTCATAGGTGAACGGCATCACCTGCATCAGGCCCATTGCCCCCGGCACCGATACGGCAAATTCCTGACCGCCCGATTCCTGATGCATCACCGCCCGGATCCACGTCTCCGGGACGTCGAACCGTGCCGACGCTTCCTTGATGTAGGGACCCCACGGGTCCCATGGCGGCCCTGGCGGATGATAGTAGTTCTGTGCGTGGGCGCGATATTGCGCCGCCTCCTCGGTCGCCGGGATCGTCGGTTGCTGACCAGCGCAGGCGGCGAGGCCGCCGATCGCGGATGCCGCGATCAGCGATCGCACCGCGCGCCGGGCGCGCTTGCCAGCCGCTTGTCTCGACAGGTGCGTCATCGGCCCCCCCAGGCATGGCGCGGTCCCTCCGCCTCGCCGCACGCTCCCTGACCGGGAGATCACGTGCCTGAGAGGCGTGCTGAGAAACTTCCACTAAGTGCCTACAGGAGGCTCACGACCTCCGCAACCGAAACACGACCATCCTGCCGGGATCGTGTGCCGCGGACCGTCCGGCACGACGCGAAGGCCGGGTTTACGTTTGCAGCTTCACCATCGATCGGCTAGGCGAGCAGCCATGAACGTCGTCCCGGCCCAGCTCGACCTCGCCGCTCGGTCGGGATCGCGGGCCATCTCGTCCGACACGGGCCTGCTGCTGCAGCCGTCGAGAGGCTGGGCCAGGCAGCGAACCGCATTGCACGACCTCGCCGACGGCGCGCGGCTCTGGCGGCTGGCGCTGACGCTCGGCTGGCTCGACATCAAGCTGCGCTATCGCGGCTCGGTACTGGGCCCGTTCTGGCTGACGCTCTCGACAGCGGTCATGGTCGCGGCACTCGGCATCGTCTGGGGCGCGCTCTTCAACATGCGGATGCACGACTACCTGCCGTTCCTCGGCCTGTCGCTGGTGCTCTGGGGCAGCGGCCTGAACGGCCTCGCGGTCGACGCCTGCGGCACCTTCACCCAGGCCGACTCGACGATCCGGTCGGTCCGCATGCCGTTCTCGGTGCAGATGATCCGCACCGTCGCGCGCAACGTCATCGCCCTCGCCCACAATGTCGTCGTGCCGGTCGCGGTCTTCGCGATCTACGACACCTGGCCGGGCCTGGTGGCGCTCTGGTCGCTGCCGGGTCTGCTGCTCTGGATCGTCGACGGGTTCGCCGTCTGCATGCTGCTCGGCGCGATCAGCGCGCGGTTCCGCGACATCCCGCCGATCATCGGCAGCATCATGCAGATCGCGTTCTACATCACGCCGATCGTCTGGAAGCCCGAGCAGGTGAACCATCACGCGATCATGCGCTACATGCAGTTCAATCCCTTCGACAGCCTGCTCGAGGTCGTACGCGGACCATTGCTCGGTCACGCACCGACCGCGCAGGGCTGGCAGTTCGCGATCGGTGTCAGCGCCGCCCTCTGGCTCGCGGGCTGGCTGGCCTTCGTGCGCGCCCGTTCGCGGCTCGCGTTCTGGGTATGATCCCGTCCGCCGTGCAGGTGAGCGGCCTGTGCATCGACTTCCCGCTCTATCATGGCAGCGCGCGCAGTCTGAAGAAGACGGTGATGGCGGCCGCCTCCGGCCGGCTCGGCAAGGACGACCACAGCCGCACCGTCGTCCAGGCGCTGCGCGACGTCTCGTTCTCGCTCGCGACCGGCGACCGGCTCGGTCTGGTGGGCGGCAACGGCGCCGGCAAGTCGACGCTGCTGCGGGCGGTCGCCGGCATCTACGAGCCCGTCCTCGGCCAGGTGCGGATACGCGGCTCGATGAACGCCCTCCTCGACACCAATCTCGGCATGAACGGGGATCTCACGGGTCGCGAGAACATCATGCTGCGCGGCCTGTACGACGGTCTGACCCGCCCCGAGATCACCGCCCTCGAGAACGACGTGCAGGAGTTCGCCGCACTCGGCGAGTTCCTCGACCTGCCGGTGCGTTTCTACTCGTCCGGCATGGTCATCCGGCTGGGTTTCGGGCTCGCGACCGCGATCAAGCCGCAGGTGCTGCTGATGGACGAGTGGTTCATGGCGGGCGACACCGCGTTCCAGCAGAAGGCGCATGCGCGTCTCGAGAGCATCGTCCGCGGCGCGCAGATCCTGGTGATCACGTCGCACAACGCGAATGTCATTCTCGAATGGTGCACCCGCGTGATCTGGCTCGACGGCGGGCGCGTCCGCGCCGATGGAAGTCCCGAGGAGGTCCTCTCGGCCTATCTCGGTCGCGAGATCACGCGCGAACCCGAACGGGCGAGCGTCGCGGTCTGACGGGGAGCAAACAAACATCGAACCCGCCGATACTTTCGAGCGGTTTCGGCGTTTCCTGATCTGGCCGATACTCGGCGACAGGAGGAACCAGGACATGAGCGAAGCGCCAACCCTTCAGTCGAGCCGCCCGAACCAGCTGCCCGACAGGATGAAGGCCGTCGTCTGCTACGGCCCGCACGACTACCGCTACGAGGAGGTCGACGTTCCGCGCGCCGGTCCCGACGACATCATCATCGAGGTCGAGGGCTGCGGCATCTGCGCCTCCGACATCAAGACTTTCGGCGGCGCGCCGTCGTTCTGGGGCGACGCCGAGCAGGTGCAATACACCAAGCCGCCGATGATCCCGGGCCACGAGTTCGTGGGCCACGCGGTGGAGCTCGGCGAGAACGTCCAGCGCGAGGGCAAGTACAAGATCGGCGACCGGCTGATCTCCGAGCAGATCGTGCCTTGCGACAAGTGCCGCTATTGCCTGCGCGGCGAATACTGGATGTGCGAGGTGCACGACGTCTACGGCTTCCAGAAGAACGTCAACGGCGCGATGGCGAAATACATGCGCTTCCCCAAGACGTCGCGCACCCATCTCGTGCCGGCCGACGCGCCGTTCGAGAAGATCGTCCTGACCGAGCCGTATGCGTGCTCGGTGCACGCGGTCAACCGCGGCCTGATCCAGCTCGACGACGTGGTGGTGCTGGCAGGCGCCGGACCGCTCGGGCTCGGCATGGTGGGCGCCGCCCGCCTGAAGAACCCGTCCAAGCTGATCGTGCTCGACACCAAGCCGGACCGTCTCGATCTCGCAAGGCGTTTCGGCGCCGACGTCACGCTCAATCCGCTCGAGGAGGACGTGGTCAAGATCGTCCGCGACATGACGGACGGGTATGGCTGCGACGTCTATATCGAGGCGACCGGTCACCCGGCGAGCGTCAAGCAGGGCCTGCACATGATCCGCAAGCTCGGCCGTTTCGTCGAGTTCAGCGTGTTCGGCGAGGACGTGAAGGTCGACTGGAGCATCATCAGCGACCGCAAGGAGCTGGATCTCTACGGCTCGCATCTCGGTCCCTATTGCTACCCGTTCACCATTGCCGCGATCGCGGACGGGCGGCTGCCGACCGAGAACGTGGTCACCCACACGTTGCCGATGTCGGAGTGGGAGCACGGATTCGACCTGATGAAGAAGGGCGACAAGTCGATCAAGATCGTCCTGCTGCCCGAATGATGCGCTAGCGTCCGTTCGTCGCCTGGACGGAGCGCGTCGCCTCGTCCAGGCGAAGCACGGTCAGGGCGTTGGTGGAACTCGTCGCCAAGGTGTTGACGACGCCCGTTCGCAGCGCGCCGAGGATCGCGGCCGCCTTGGTGTTCTCGCTGGCGACCGCGATCACGTCCGGAATGCGCTTGAGGTCGCGCGTGGTCAGGCCGATCACGCGGCCGCGAAGCTCGCCGCTCGACGGACTGCCATGGATGTCGATGAAATCATATCCCATGATGTCGCCGATGGTGCCGACGCGGCGCGCGTCGGCGATCTCCTGCGGTGTGAACCAACCCATCCGGACGAGGTTGCTTTCCTCGCTCAGATCGCCGATCCCGATCAGCGCCGCGTCCGCTCGACGCGCCCGATCGAGTGCCAGCCGCACGGTCGGATTGGTGTGCAGCGATTCGCGAAGCGCGAGGTCGGCGACCAATGCCGGAGCATAGAGGGTTTCGCTCTCGCCGCTGAACTGCACGGCCAGTCGACGGGAGATGTGATCCGCGTTCATGATCTCGCCGGCACGAACCGAGCCGCCGATCGCGGCCACGAAGGTGACCGCGCGCCTCGGGACCATCGGCACGTGGTCGGCGACGGCGGCGATGTTGCGGCCCATGCCGACGGCCACGATCATGCCGTTGCCCAGCGTCTTGATCAGGTGATCGGCGGCCAGTCCGGCGACCGCGGAACGCTGCGCGTCCGCGTCCTTAGCGTCGATCGACACCAGCAGGCGATCGATGCCGAACCGGCCGACGAACTCGCGCTCCAGTTCCTGACGCGTGTTCGAGTGCTGCAGCACGCGTATCTCGACGACGCCCTCGCTGCGGGCGCGCTTGAGGAGGCGGCTGACCTTGGCGCGTGACAGGTTGAAGCGGCGCGACAGCTCCTCCTGGGTGACGTCCTCGTAATAATAGAGGCTGGCGATCTCGATCACCGTATTCGGTGACACGTCGCCCCATTCCATGACCCGACGGCGCTCGGCGGCTGCCCCACTCATTCGCGCCCCGATCCTTGGCGATGAGGAGAGCCGATCAACGGATTGATGCGTTGCACAAATGCTCACCCTTCGGGAGAACCATTCACAGATTCTAGGCGTCTGCAGCAGGCAGCGTGGCGCAGATCTCGGACCTGCGCCACACAAAACGCGAACCAAGCTGCACTAATGATCAGTGTCTTGACATTTGATCAGACACGAAGTTATGGAACCTTCAAGCGTCGACAAGACGCGCATGGTCGGGAGAGATGCATTGCCAGGTGAGCCGTCACGGACGCATGCCGGCGGGGTGGCTGCCGATGGCTAGGTCCAGATCCGGCGCTCGCCTCGGACTGATCGCGGTTGCAGCCTTGGCCCTCGTCGCCGGGATGGCCTTCGAGACGAAGGCCGTCAAGATCGGTGCGGGGTCGGGCGTGACAGGCGCCTTCTCCGCCGCGGACTACGGCAAATCGGAGTTCCCGAAAGTCCAGTCCGCCATCGAAGCGCGTGCCGTCGACGCGCCTGTCCTCGCCGCTGCCATCGCCAAGAACCAGGAAGCGGCCGGGAAGCAGTACGGCATCAATTCGGGCGTCGGTCCCGAGATATCGGTGAAGTTCACCGGGGTGGCCGGCAAGCAGGATTCAGGCATCTATCAGGTCGCCGTTCCCGGCCTGCCGGGCAGCACCATGATCCGCGTCCAGACCGGCCCTGCCATCAATGGAACCGACCTGCGCGACGCGACCGGGACGATCAATTTCGGACAATTCACCAACCAGATCGACTACCAGAATGCGGGATCGGCGCTGAACAAGCAGATGAAGCGGGAGGTCCTGTCCAACATCGACACCACCAAGCTCACCGGCAAGACCGTCTCCGTCGTCGGTGTGTTTCAGTTGATCAATCCGAACAGCTGGCTCGTCACTCCCGTGAAGTTCGACGTGCGATGACATCGCCAACCGGCGCCGGATCGGCGGAAGCCGAGACCATTCTCGTCGCGCGCAACGTCGCCAAGATCTACGGCAGCACACATGCGCTCAGGGGCGTGAATTTCGACATCCATCGCGGGAAGGTCACCACGCTGTTCGGCGAGAACGGCGCGGGCAAGTCGACGCTGATGAAGATCCTGTCCGGCGTGGTCACGCCGACGTCCGGAACCATTCATCTGGACGGCGCTCCGGTGACGTTCTCCTCCTCCTCCGAGGCGCGTGACCGCGGCATCTCGATCATCCACCAGGAGCTCAGTCTCGCGCCGAACCTGAGCGTGCGCGACAACATCTTCATGGGGCGCGAACTCCACAACGCGATGGGCGTCGATTTCGCCGAGGAGGCGCGCCAGGCACGAGCCCTGATGGCCGATCTCGAGGAAGAGATCGACCCGATGACGCTGGTCGAGGATCTGCGGCTGGGCCAGCAGCAGATCGTCGAGATCGCACGCGCTCTTTCGGTCGACTCGCGCATCCTGATCATGGACGAGCCCACCTCCGCCCTGAGCGCCACCGAGGTCGAGGTGCTGTTCAAGGTGATCCGGGATCTCACCGGCAGGGGCGTTTCGATCGTCTACATCTCCCACCATCTCGAAGAGGCGCTGCAGATCACCGACTATGCCGTCGTGCTCCGTGACGGCGCGATCACCGCGACAGCGGAGGCGAGAGACATCGATCTCGAATGGATCGTGCGGAACATGGTCGGCGAGAACTTCAATCTCGGCTCTCCACCCGACCACGCCTTCGGAGAGGTTGCGCTGTCGATCAGGGACGTCAGCGTGGCCGATGCGTCGGGTTCGGACAATTCGGTCGTCGACCACATGTCGCTCGACGTCCACGCGGGCGAGATCGTCTGCATCTACGGTCTGATGGGCGCCGGCCGGACGGAGCTGCTCGAGTGCGTCGCCGGGCGCGTGCCGATGACCGGCGGACACGTCTTCCTGGAAGGCGAGGACGTCTCGAGACTCAGCATCGCCGAACGCATCGGCAACGGGCTTTGCCTGGTGCCAGAGGATCGCCAGCGCGACGGTCTGGTGCAGACCATGTCGGTCGGCGAGAATCTGTCACTCGCGAGCATCGGCAGCTTCGCGAAAAGGATCCTGCTGTCGCGCCCGACGGAACGTTCGATGGTCAACAACTCCATCCGCGACGTGACCGTCAAGACTCCCGGCGGATCCGTGCCGATCGGATCCCTGTCCGGCGGCAACCAGCAGAAGGTCGTCATCGGCAAGATGCTGATGACCAATCCGCGGGTGATGCTGCTCGACGAGCCAAGTCGCGGCATCGACATCGGCGCCAAGGCCGAAGTGTTCCGATTGCTCGCCGACCGCGCCGCGCGAGGGCTTGCGGTGTTGTTCTCCACCTCGGAAGTCGCCGAGTGCCTGAGCATCGCGCACCGGATCATCGTCATGCACCGTGGCAGGATCTCGGCGCAGTTCGGATCCGGCGTCACCAAGGAGGAGATCATGGCCGCTTCGGGCGAAGCCGTCGTCGTCTGACAATCGAGAACAGTGGGGCCACGATCATGAGCCAGACACGTGCACTTCCCAAGAGCTCCCGGTCGGGCCTGTTCGGCGGCGACTTCGACATCGCGCGTCTGCTGCTCGAAGGCCGTGCGTTCTTCGCGCTGATCGCGATCATCATCGTCTTCTCGATCCTGTCGCCCTACTACCTGACGCTCGGCAACATCCTGACGATGTCCTCGCATGTCGCGATCTTCGGCATCCTCGCGGTCGGCATGCTGCTGGTCATCCTCAACGGCGGCATCGACCTATCGGTGGGCTCGACGCTGGGCCTCTCGGGCGTCATCGCGGGATTCCTGATGCAGGGCGTGACGTTCAAGGCCTTCGGCGTCGTGCTGTTTCCTCCGGTATGGGTCGTCGCGGTCCTCGCCTGTGCGCTTGGCGCCTTCGTGGGTCTCGTCAACGGCGTTCTGGTCGCGCGATTCAAGGTGCCGGCCTTCGTCGCCACGCTCGGCGTGATGTATGTGGCGCGCGGCGTCGCGCTGCTGATGACCAACGGCCTCACCTACAACGATCTCGGCGGCAAGCCGGAACTCGGCAACACCGGCTTCGACTGGCTCGGCTTCAACCACCTGCTCGGCATCCCGATCGGGGTCGTCGTCATGGCGGTCATCGCGATCGTCGCCAACCTGGTGCTGGCGCGCACCCCGTTCGGCCGCTGGCTGTACGCCTCCGGCGGCAACGAGCGCGCGGCGGAGCTCTCGGGTGTTCCAGTCAGGACGGTCAAGGTTTCCGTCTACGTGCTGTCGGGCATGTGCGCCGCGGTGGCCGGCCTCATCCTGTCGTCCCAGCTCACGTCGGCGGGACCGACGGCGGGCATCTCCTACGAGCTGACCGCGATCGCCGCCGTCGTCATCGGCGGGGCCGCGCTGACCGGCGGCCGCGGCAACATCCGCGGCACCATGCTCGGAGCCTTCGTCATCGGCTTCCTGTCCGACGGCCTGGTCATCATCGGCATCTCGTCCTACTGGCAGACCGTGTTCACCGGCGCGGTGATCGTGCTCGCGGTGCTCCTCAACGCCGTCCAATATCGCCGTCGCGTCAAGCGTCCCGCTTCGACCGGTGGCCCTTCCACTTCTCGACCGGCTGACGGGCAAACCGTTCCCGTTCGCGAGAAGGCTGCCGGCTGACATCCTTCCAACGCAAGACAACAAAGGAACCGATCATGTATCGCAGGACGACGATCCTCACGCTCGCTGGCTTGGCGCTGGCCGCACCGCTTCTCGCGGGCTCCGTGACACCAGCTTCGGCCGCAGGTGGAGGCGGTCTGTTCTCGATCATCGTCAACGACCCCTCGAACCCGTACTGGCTCACCGAGGGGAAGGTGGCCGCGGCCGAGGCGCAGCATCTCGGCTACAGGACGACCGTTGGCGCGTCCAAGGGCGACACCAACACCGAGAGCAACCTGATCGACACCGCGATCACCAATCGGTCGGTCGCGATCATTCTCGACCCCGCCAACGCCAGCGGATCGATCGGTGCGGTCAAGAAGGCCATCGCCG
>CAXTUK010000085.1:0-8681 GCA_964247395.1 uncultured Acetobacteraceae bacterium | reverse complement strand
CCTGTCGATCAAGACCGGAGGCTGCCCGGAGGATTGCGGCTACTGCTCGCAGAGCCTCCATCACGACAGCGGCGTCGCGGCCGGCAGGCTGATGCGGGTCGAGGCGGTGCTCGCCCAGGCGCGCGCGGCGCGCGACGCGGGTGCGGCGCGCTTCTGCATGGGAGCGGCCTGGCGCAGTCCGAACGACCGCGACCTCGACACGGTGTGCGCCATGGTCGAGGGCGTCCGCGCGCTGGGGCTCGAAAGCTGCGTCACGCTGGGCATGCTGACCGGTCCGCAGGCGCGCAGGCTCGCCGGCGCCGGGCTCGAATACTACAACCATAATCTCGACACCTCGCCCGAATACTACGGTGATATCATCACCACGCGCACCTACGCCGACCGGCTCGACACGCTGGCCCATGTGCGCGACGCCGGCATCAATGTGTGCTGCGGCGGCATCGTCGGCATGGGCGAGACGATCGACGACCAGGCCGGGCTGATCTGCGAACTGGCGAACCTGCCGCGCCACCCGGAGAGCGTGCCGATCAACATGCTGATGCGGGTCGCCGGCACCAGGCTCGCGACATCGGAGGCGGTGGATCCGATCGATTTCGTGCGCATCATCGCCGCGGCGCGGATCACCATGCCGGCGTCGCGCGTGCGGCTGGCCGCCGGACGCGAGGGCATGTCGGACGAGACGCAGGCGCTGTGCCTGCTCGCCGGCGCCAATTCGATCTTCTACGGCTCGACGCTGCTGACGACGCCCAACCCCGCGGAGAACCGCGATCGGGCGCTGCTGGAAAAGCTCGGAATGAGGACCGGCGCCGCGCATTGACCCATGTCTGGCGCCCCTACACCCAGATGCGCAACGCCGCCCCGGCGCTGCGGGTCGCGCGGACGTGCGGCACGACGATCACGCTCGAGGACGGCCGCGAACTCATCGACGGGATCGCGTCCTGGTGGACCGCGTGCCACGGCTACAACCATCCGCACATCAGACGCGCCGTCGCGTCCCAGCTCGAGATCATGCCGCACGTCATGTTCGGCGGCCTGACCCACGCGCCGGCCGAGCGTCTCGCGGCGCGCCTCGCCGCCCTGCTGCCGGGCGACCTGCGACACGTGTTCTTCAGCGATTCGGGATCGGTGTCGGTCGAGGTCGCGATCAAGATCGCGGTGCAGTACTGGATCAACCGCGGCGTCGAGGGCCGGACCCGGCTGCTCTCGTTCGCCGGCGGCTATCACGGCGACACGCTGGCGACGATGTCGATCTGCGACCCCGACGAGGGCATGCACACGCTGTTCCGCGGCGTGCTGCCCGAGCAGGTGATCGCCGCCCTGCCGCCCGGCGATTTCGAAGCCGCCATCGCGCGTCACGCGCACGAACTCGCGGCCGTCGTCGTCGAGCCGCTGGTGCAGGGCGCCGGCGGCATGCGCATGCATCCGCCCGACACGCTCCGGGCGATCCGCGCCGCCTGCGACCGTCACGGCGTGCTGCTGATCGCAGACGAGGTCTTCACCGGCTTCGGCCGGACCGGGACGATGTTCGCCTGCGAACAGGCGCGGATCGTGCCGGACATCATCTGCCTGTCGAAGGCGCTGACCGGCGGCACGATGGGCCTGGCTGCGACGGTCGCGCGGACGCACGTGTTCGAGGCGTTCGCGTCGGCCGATCCGCGCGCGGCGCTGATGCACGGACCGACCTTCATGGCCAACCCGCTCGCGTGCGCCGCCGCCAACGCATCGCTCGACCTGTTCGAGACCGAGGACCGGCTCGATCAGGTGGCGCGGATCGCGTCCCTGCTCGCCGACGGCCTGGCGCCATGCCGGTCATTGCCGAATGTGCGCGACGTGCGCGTCCTGGGCGCGATCGGCGCCGTCGAGCTCGAACGCATGCCGCCGCTCGACCCGCTCAAGCGCGCGTTCGTCGATCGAGGGCTGTTCGTCCGGCCGTTCGGGAACATCGTCTATCTGACGCCATCCTTCACGATCGAGGAGAGCGCGTTGACCCGATTGGTCGACGGTGTGGCGTCCGTCATCTCCAGCTGAACGAGTTCGGCCGGCGGTCACGCGTCGAATTCGGTCGAGAGCGCGATCTCCTCCTGCTGGTCGAGCGCCGCGAGCCGCTCGACCAGTGCCGCACGCAGGTTGGTCTCGATCTGATGCCTGATCTGCGCGTCGGCCAGCTCCTCCGCGGCCCCGAACAGGCCATAGGCCGCGTTGGTGACCACCACGTCGATCCGGCCCATGGCCGCGAAGGCCTGATCGACCGCCTCGCGCACCTCGGAAGTCCGGGTGACGTCGAGCACGACAACTCGAAGCTGGTCGCCGTGACGCGCCTCGAGATCGTCCAGCGCGTCGGCCCTGCGAACGGTCGCGGTCACGCGATCGCCGCGCGCCAGCAGATGCTCGGTCAGCACGCGCCCGATGCCGGACGAAGTGCCGGTGATGAACCAGGCCTTGGACATCCTGAGCTCTCCTTGCGGCGCGCCGGAATGGCGGCCGCCGCTCGGTTGGGCGCCTCGAATTCCTGGCACTAGGGGCTCGCTACCGGATGAGCTCATGCGCAGATGCCAGCAATGGCCAAGCCCACCCTCGCCGACCTGAGTGCGTTCGCCGCCATCGCCACGCACCGAAGCTTCCGCAAGGCCGCCGACGACCTCGGCCTGTCGTCGTCCACGCTCAGCCACATGATGCGCTCGCTCGAGCGGACGATCGGTGTGCGACTTCTGCACCGCACGACGCGCAGCGTTTCGACGACCCAAGCGGGCGAGCGCCTCGTCGCCCGTCTCACCCCCTTGCTGCGGGACCTCGCTCTGGCCATGGCGGAGGCGAACGAGTTCGGCCAGCGTCCGAGCGGCACGCTGCGCATCAACGCCACGGAGAATGCAGCCCGCCTGCTGCTGCATTCCGTCGTCCCGACCTTCCTGTCGCGCCACCCGGAGATGTCGCTCGACCTGGTGACGGACGGCCGGCTGATCGACATCGTCGCCGGCGGGTTCGACGCGGGCGTGAGGCTCCGCGAAGCCGTGCCACGGGACATGATCGCGGTGCCTTTCGGCGGCGACATCCGCTTCGTGACCGTCGCGTCGCCGGCCTATCTGGCGGCGAACGATCCGCCCGCGACGCCCGACGACCTGAAACACCATTCCTGCATCAGACTGCGCATGCCGAGCGGCAAGCCCTATCGATGGGAGTTCGAGCATCATGGCGAAGAGCTGGCGGTCGACGTGCCGGGCGTGCTGACGCTGGACCATACGGAACTGATCATCGAGGCGGCCTGCGAGGGGCTCGGCATCGCCTACGTCCCCGATCGCGCGGCCCGTTCTCTTGTCGAGCACGGCGCCCTGGTGACCGTGCTGGACGACTGGTGCCCGCCGATCCCCGGACTGTGCCTCTATTATCCGGGCCACCGCCACGTGCCGCTCGGCTTGAGAGCCTTCATCGATGTCCTCAGGGACGCTGCGCGAGACGACCTTTGAGGATTGCCTCCGCATCATGCGGCATGCGAGCCTCGCGTCATCGCGCCACTCGGAAAGGGACGCCCATGGCCGACAAGGACATGATCGCGCACGTCACCGGCAATCCCGGCTTCATCGCGGCGCTCGACCAGAGCGGCGGTTCGACGCCGGGCGCCTTGAAGCTCTACGGAATTGCGGAGACCGCCTACAACGGCGAGGCCGAGATGTTCCGGCTGATGCACGAGATGCGCGTCCGGGTCATCACCGCGCCGGCCTTCCAGGGCGGCCATGTCATCGCCGCCATACTGTTCGAGCAGACCATGGACGGCGAGGCGAACGGCCGCCCCGTTCCCGCCTATCTCTGGGAGGAGCGCAGGGTCGTTCCGTTCGTGAAGGTCGACAAGGGGCTGCAGTCCGAGAGCGACGGCGTCAGCCTGATGAAGGACATGCCCGACCTCGACGCCCTGCTCGATCGCGCCGTCTCGCTCGGCATCGCCGGCACCAAGATGCGCTCGACCATCCGCCTGCCGGACGAGAAGGGCATCGCCGCGATCGTGCGCCAGCAGTTCGAGGTCGGCGACAGGATCGCACGCTACGGCTTGATGCCGATCCTCGAGCCAGAGGTTCTGGTCGCCAGCCCCGACAAGAAGGGCGCGGAAGACCTTCTCCTCGCGGCGCTCCGTCGCGCTCTCGACGCGCTCCCGCCGGACCGGCAGGTGATGCTGAAGCTCACCATCCCGGACCAGCCCGACCTCTATCTGCCGCTCATCGAGCATCCCCGCGTCGCCCGCGTGGTCGCCCTGTCCGGCGGCTACGGCCGCGACGAAGCCTGTCAGCGCCTCGCCAGGAATCACCGGATGATCGGCAGCTTCTCGCGCGCCCTGCTCGAGGACCTGCGGCACTCGATGAGCGACGCCGAGTTCGACGCGGCGGTCGGATCGGCGGTCGACCAGATCTACGCGGCTTCCGTCGAGAAGCACTGACGCGATCTCCGCGCCCGCTCGCGGTCAGCGTCGCGGCACCCCGCTCGCGAAATCGCCGTGGGTCGGCTCGACGCGGAATGACGCTGGTGGGCTCGCGCGTGATGAGCAATGATCCGCCATCGCCAGGCGCGGTACAGCGTCGGCCCAGGGAGCGGAACACCATGCAACGGCGCAGTGCCCTCAAGCTCATGGCGGCGTCCGCCGCTTGTCTCTGTGCGGCGCCGCGCGCATTCGCCGCCGCCGGCCAGATGGTCACCGTCGTCAAGATCATCGGCATTCCCTGGTTCAACCTCGTGGGCCAGGGGGTCGCGGAGGGCGGCGCGAAGTTCGGCCTCCAGACGTCGACGATCGGCCCGGCCCATGTCGATCCGGCGCAGCAGGTCTCGATGGTCGACGACCTGATCGCCAAGAAGGTCGACGTCATCGGCCTGGTGCCGCTCGACGTGAAGGTGCTCGGTCCCGTGCTCAGGCGGGCGCAGGACGCCGGCATCATCGTCATCACCCAGGAAGGCCCGAACCAGGAGAACCGCACCTGGGACGTCGAGATGATCGACAGCGTCAAGTTCGGCGAGGTGCAGATGCAGGCACTTGCCCGCGAGATGGGGGAGAAGGGACAGTATTTCGTGATGGTCGGCACGCTGACCACGCCGCTGCACAACAAGTGGGCCGACGCCGCGATCGCCTACCAGAAGCAGCACTACCCGAACATGACGCTCGCCACCTCGCGCTTCCCCGGCGCCGACGAGGTCGACACCGCCGAGGCAGTCATGCGCAACGTCCTGCAGGCCTATCCCGACGTGGGCGGCGGCGTCTGCATGGGCTCCAACGGGCCCATCGGGTGCGGCAACGTGCTCCGCCAGCGCCATCTCGGGCGCAAGGTCGCCATCATCGGCACCTCGATCCCGTCGCAGGTCAAGCCGCTGCTGATGAGCGGCAATGTGCGCGAGTGCTTCATCTGGAGCCCCAAGGCGGCCGGCTTCGCGATGGTCTCGGTCGCCAGCCTGGCGCTGAAGAAGACCGGCTTCGAGGACGGCATGGACATCCCCGGTCTCGGCCGCGCACGGGTCGACGCAGCCAACCGGACGATCAGCGTCAACCAGATCCTGACCGTCAACAAGCAGACGGTGGACGGGCTGATCGCCCAGGGGCTGTAAGCCGGGCGTGGCCGCCTTCCTCGAGCTGCGCGGCATCAGCAAGCGGTTCGGCGGCGTCCAGGCACTGGACAATGTCGATCTCGCCGTCGAGGCGGGCGAGATCCATTGCCTGGCCGGCGAGAACGGCTCGGGCAAGTCGACGCTGATCAAGATCGTCTCCGGCGTCCAGCCGCCGGACCCGGGCGGAATGCTGGCGATCGGCGGCGAGGCGATGCGCGGACTGACGCCGGCCGAAAGCATCCGGCGCGGCATCCAGGTGATCTACCAGGACCTGTCGCTGTTCCTCAACCTGACGGTGGCCGAGAACGTTGCGGTCGCCTCCCATCGCGGTCTGCACGTGGTCAGATGGCGCGAACTCCGCCGGACCGCCAAGGCGGCGATCCGCCGGATCGAGGTCGAGCTCGACCCTGACGCGTTCGTCGCCGACCTGCCCATCGCCCAGCGCCAGCTCGTCGCGATCTGCCGCGCGCTGGCGGCCGACGCGAAGCTCGTCATCATGGACGAACCCACCGCCTCGCTCACGCGCCGGGAAGTCGACACGCTGCTGGCGCTCGCCGGCGAGCTCAAGCGGCGCGGCATCGCGGTGGTCTTCGTCAGGCATCGGCTCGACGAGGTGCTGGAGGTCGCCGACCGGGTCACCGTGCTGCGCAACGGCGAGCGCGTCGGCACCTACGACGCGGCCGGGATGACGGGCGACCGGCTCGGCGAGCTGATGACCGGCAAGGTGTTCACCCACCGCTTACGGGAAAGGCGGCCGCCCGGCACGACGATGCTGGCCGTGGGTGGCCTGTCGCGCACCGGCGACTACCGCGACATCAGCTTCGAGGTCCGCGCGGGCGAAATCCTCGGCATCATCGGGCGTCTCGGCTCCGGCCGGACCGAGCTCGCCTTGTCGCTGTTCGGAATGAACCCGCCGGACGCCGGCGAGATCCGGATCGGCGGCGCGCCGCTCGTGCGTCATGCCACGAGGGACGCGATCGCACGCGGGATCGCCTATCTGTCCGAGGACCGGCTGTCGCTCGGCCTGGTGATGAAGCAGCCTGTGTCGGCCAACATCACGCTCGCCGTGCTCGACCGACATCGAGGGCCGCTCTGGCTCCTGTCACGCCGGCGTCTGTCCGAGACGGTGCGTCGCTGGATCGAGGCGCTCGGCATCAAGGTGTCCGACCCCGGGAACGCGGTCGGCACCCTGTCGGGCGGCAACCAGCAGCGCGTCGTGCTGGCGAAGTGGCTGGCGACCGGTCCCAGGCTGCTGATCCTCGACAGCCCGACCGTCGGCGTCGACATCGGCGCCAAGAACGGCATCTACGACATCATCGACAGGCTGGCCGCCGACGGGCTCGCGGTGATCATGATCTCCGACGAAATCCCCGAACTGTTCTACCACGCCGACCGGGTGATCGTGATGAGGGAGGGGCGGCAGGCGGGCGAATTCCTGCCGCGCGAGAGCTCGGAGGCGGAGCTCCGGCAGGCGGTCGATGCTTAGGCGCTTCCGGCGGACGCACGAATGGCGGCTGCTGGTGACCTTGGCGGCGCTCGTCGCGGCGCTTTCGATCGCCGCACCCCGCTTCCTGACATTGCAGAACGGGCTCGACCTGCTGACCAACGCCTCGTTCACCGGCATGCTGGCATCGGGCCTGCTGGTCGTGCTGGTGGCCGGCGGGATCGACATCTCCTTCACCGCCGTCGCCTCGGTCGCGCAGTATCTTGCGATGGAGGCGGTGATCCACGCCGGCGGCGGATGGCTCACGTTGTTCGCGGTCGGGCTCGGGACCGGAACGTTGCTCGGCCTGGTCAACGCGGTGCTGGTCAGCACGCTGCGCATCTCGGCCGTGATCGTGTCGATCTCGATGCTGAACGTCTATTTCGGCCTGCTGATGTCGCTCACCGGCGGCAACCAGCTCTACAACCTGCCCGACTGGTTCCAGGACGCGTTCTCCTACGTGATCTGGACCGACGCCAAGGGAAATCCCTACGTCCTGAACGCGCAGATCATCGGGCTCGCCATCTGTTTCGCGCTGAGCTGGCTGCTGCTCGACCGGACCAGCATCGGCCGGCAGATCTACGCGCTCGGCGGCAGCGCCGAGGCCGCTTCGCGCGTGGGCTTCAGCGCGTTCCGGCTCAATCTCGTCGCCTACGGCACCATGGGCTTCATCGCCGGCCTCGCGTCGCTGGCACAGGCGCAGCTCGCGCAGTCGGTGGCGCCCAACGTGCTGGTCGGGCGCGAGCTCGGCGTGCTCGCCGCCGTCGTGCTGGGCGGTGCCAGCCTGACCGGCGGGCAAGGCTCGGTGCCGGGCATGATGCTAGGCGTCGCATTGCTCGCGGTGATGGAGAACGGCCTGATCCTGATGGGCGTCTCGTCGTACTGGACGCAGTTCTTCGTGGGCGCCGTGATCCTGCTCGCCGTCTCGACGATCTCGCTCGAGCGCCGCCGCCAGCGCGCGGCGACGCGCCGGGTCATCGCCGGAGCGGCCGCGTGAGCGTCAATGCGCGCCTGCTCGTGCTGCTGGCCGCACTCGCCGCCGTGTTCGGCGTGCTGATCGGGCCGCTGCTGTTCGCCCCCGGCACGCTGCGTTCGATGGCGCTGCAGGCGCCGGCGCTCGGCCTGCTGTCGCTCGCGATGATGGTGGCGCTGCTGTCCGGCGGTCTCGATCTGTCGATCATCGCGATCGCCGACTTCAGCGCGCTGAGCTCGGCCTTTCTGCTCCGGCATCTCGCGGCGCCCGGACCGCTGGCGATCCCCGCCGAGCTGCTCGCGCTCGCCGGCGGCCTCGTCGTCGCGATGCTGATCGGCGCGCTCAACGGCGCCGTCATCGCCTTCCTCGACGTCTCGCCGATCCTGACCACGCTCGGCACCATGACGATGGTCAACGGGCTGAGCATCGGCCTGACCCATGGCGGCGTGATCTCGGGCTTCCCGCCGCTGGTCCTGTTCCTCGGCAACGGCAGCGTGCTCGGCCTGCCGGCGCCGCTGATCGTGCGCGGCCTGATCGCGGCACCGGTTGCCTTGATCCTCGACCGTTCTCCCTTCGGGCGCCTGACCGCGATGACCGGCTCCAACGAACCCGCGGTTCGTTACTCGGGCGTCGACACCAAGCGCGTGC
>CAXTUK010000084.1:0-8701 GCA_964247395.1 uncultured Acetobacteraceae bacterium | reverse complement strand
GCAATTTCGGCAACATCGACGGCGATAACGCCGCCGCCATGCGCTACACCGAGGCCCGCCTCACCGCGGTCGCCGGCGCGCTGCTCACCGGCCTCGACGACGACGCGGTGGATTTCCGCCCCACCTACTCCGGCGAGGACCAGGAACCCGTCGTCCTCCCGGCCGGCTTCCCCAACCTGCTCGCCAATGGCGCCGCCGGCATCGCCGTCGGCATGGCGACCTCGATCCCGCCCCACAACGCGGGCGAGCTCTGCGCCGCCGCGCTCGCGCTGATCGACGATCCCGACAACGACACCGCAACCCTGCTGACCCACGTCAAGGGTCCCGACTTCCCCACCGGCGGGGTCCTCGTCGAGAGCGAGGCCGCACTCCTCGCCGCCTACGAGACCGGCCGCGGCGGTTTCCGACTCCGCGCGAGCTGGGCCGTCGAGGAGGGCCGCTTCGGCACCTGGACCGTCGTCGTCGCCGAGATCCCCTACCAGGTGCAGAAATCCCGCCTCATCGAGCAGGTCGCCGAGCTGCTCGAGGCCAAGAAGCTCCCGCTGCTCGCCGACGTCCGCGACGAGAGCGACGAGCGCGTCCGCCTCGTCCTCGAGCCGCGCAGCCGCAGCGTCGATCCCGCGATCCTGATGGAGACCCTGTTCCGCGCCACCGCGCTCGAGACCCGGTTCAGCCTGAACATGAACGTGCTCGGCCCCGACCGCACCCCGCGCGTGATGGGCCTGCGAGAGGTGCTCCGTCACTGGCTCGACCACCGGCACGAGGTGCTGATCCGCCGCTCGCGCCACCGGCTCGACGCGCTCATCCGACGCCTCGAGATCCTCGACGGCTTCATCCGCGTCTACCTCAATCTCGACGAGGTCATCCGCATCATCCGCGAGGCCGACGACGCCAAGGCCGCCCTGATCGCCGCCTTCGACCTCACCGACCTTCAGGCCACCGCCATCCTCGACATGCGCCTGCGCAGCCTGCGCCGGCTCGAGGAGATCGAGATCCGCAACGAGCACCGCCATCTCGATCGTGAACGCCAGGATCTCGAGCGCCTGCTCGAGCCCGGCCAGGCCCGGCTGCGGTGGAAGCGCATCCGCGCCGAGATCGAGGCGACCGGCAAGGCGTTCGAAACCGGCCCGCTCGGCGCCCGGCGCACCGAGATCGGCACGCTGCCCGCACCGGTCGAGATCGACCCGAACGAGCATGTCGAACGCGAGAAGCTCACCGTCATCCTGTCCCGGCAGGGCTGGATACGCGCCGCGCGCGGCCACGACATCGATCCGGCAGCCCAGCGCTTCAAGGAAGGCGACGCCGCCCACCTGTCGCTCGCCTGCGAGACCACCGACCGCCTCTGCCTGTTCGCCGCCAATGGCCGGGTCTACACGCTGCGCGCCGCCGAGCTGCCGCGCGGCCGCGGCGACGGCCAGCCGATCCGCACCCTGATCGAGCTCGGCGACGACGCGGTGCTGACGATGTTCGTCCACGACCCGAACCTGGGCCGTCTGCTCGCCACCAGCGACGGCCGCGGCTTCCTCGTCCCCGGCGCCGAGCTGCTCGCCGAGAAGCGCACCGGCAAGCAGATCGTCAATGTCCGCCAAGGCCAGCGCCTGCACGCGGCCCTGCCGGCTGCCGGCGTCGATCACCTCGCCTGCGTCGGCGAGAACCGCAAGCTGCTGATCTGCCCGCTCTCCCAGGTGCCCGAATTCGCCCGCGGCAGCGGCGTCGCCCTGCAGAGATACAAGGACGGCCATCTCGCCGATATTCGCCTCTTCACGCTTGCCGAGGGCCTCCCCACCGGCTCGGGCAGGACCCGTCCCGCCGCCGAACTGCGCGAATGGCTCGGCAATCGCGGCGATGCCGGCCGCCTCGCGCCGCGCAACCTCCTCGACAACGGCCGCTTCGCATGACCGGGCCGGTCACGCTCCGGACCGCCCGCCTCATCCTTCGTCCTCCCATCGAGGCGGACCTGGACGGCTGGCACGCGCTGTTCGCCGACGAGGAGACCGCCCGCTACATCGGCGGCATCCGTTCCCGCTCGATGTCCTGGCGCACCCTAGCCACCATGGCCGGCGCCTGGTCGCTGCGTGGATACGGCATGTTCTCGGTCATCGAGCAGGCGACCGGCGCCTGCATCGGCCGCGTCGGCCCCTGGTTCCCGGAAGGCTGGCCCGGCCAGGAGATCGGCTGGGGCCTCGTCCGTCCCGCGCAGCGAAAGGGCTTCGCCCTGGAGGCCGCCGTCGCATCGATCGATTTCGCGTTCGACACCCTCGGCTGGGACGACGTGATCCACCTCATCGATCCTGAGAACCTGCCCTCGATTCGGCTCGCCGAACGTCTCGGCTCGACTTGTCGTGGCCCGGTGGCCCGGCCCGACCCATTCGCCGACGAGAGGGTCGACGCCTGGGGACAAACCCGTGCAGAATGGAACCGCAACCGCTCGGCTTGATCATGATCCGCACCTTTCTCATCCACGGTTCCAATGCGCTCATGGTGCTGCTCATCGTGTCGTGGCTGGCCGCGACCGCCGCCGGAGTCTGGTGTGCACACCCGGGCCTTTTCATTCTCGGCTTTGCGGCCTTCCTGGTGGGCGAATACGGGTTCCACCGCTTCGTCCTGCATGCGCCGCCCGCACGCGAAGGCTCGACGATCCGCCGGTTGCAGCACCGGCTCCATTACGACCACCATTCGGAACCCAACCGTCTCGATCTGCTGTTCCTGCCGCTCTGGTTCTTCGTCCCGGGCCTCTCGCTGACCCTGCTCCTCGCATCCCTCCTCTGGTCCGGCGCCGACCGTCTGGCCTCGCTCGCGGCGGGCATCATCGCCGCCACGCTCAACTACGAATGGACGCACTACGTCGCCCACATCGCCTACCGGCCACGCACACGGTGGGGGCGCTGGCTCAAGCGCACCCACCTCTGGCATCACTTCCATAACGAGCACTACTGGTTCGGCGTCGCCCATCCGGGGCTGGACGTGCTGATGCGCACCTACGAGCGGCCGGAGGCCGTCGCTCGCAGCGTTACGGCCCGCTCGATCGCCCGCTCCTGAAGCCCGGCATCCGGCAGACGCAGCGAGCAGCGCAACCCCGGCCCGTTGTCGTCCAGCGTCAATCTCGCTTCGTGCAACGCAGCGATCGCCGACACCAGGCCGAGCCCCAGCCCGTTCCCCGGCGTCGTCCGGCTCGCCTCCAGCCGGAAGAACCGCGTCAGCACCGGCCCACGCAACGCGTCGGGGATGCCGGGGCCACGGTCCGTCACCGCCGCCTCCACGCCTCCCTTGACGCGCCGCGCCTCGATCGACAGCGTCGTGCCCGGCGGCGTATGGACGATCGCGTTCTCGATCAGGTTGGCGAACAGCTGCGTCAGCAGTTCCCGGTCCCCCCACACCACCAGGCCGGCCTCGACGTCGCGGCCGACGGGCTGCGACCGCTCGTCGGCCACCGGCCCGTAGGCGTCGCAGAGTTCGTCGAGCAGCAGCGACAGATTCACCGCCGAGAACCCGGCCCGGCGTGAACCCGACTCGATCTGCACGATCCGCAGCAGCGCCCCGAACGTCGCCAGGATGCCGTCGACATCCTCGATCGAACGGCCGAGCGCCTCCCGCAGGGCGCCCACGGTGTCCTGCTCTCGCGCACGCTCCAGCCGCTGGCGCAGCCGGCTCAGCGGCGTGCGCAGATCATGCGCGATGTCGCTCGAGATCTGCTTCAGACCCGCCATCAGGCCCTCGATCCGCTCGAGCATCGCGTTCAGGCTGGCCGCCAGATGGTCGAACTCGTCGTCGCCGCCGCCGAGCGCGATCCGTCGGGCGAGATCCCCCGCCATGATGTCGCGGCTGGTCCGGCTGATCGCCTCCACCCGGCGCAGGATCCCACGGCCCGCGAGCAGTCCGCTCGCCGTCGACAGCGCCAGCACGACGACGAAACCGGCGCCGAACGCGCGCGCGACCGCCTCCCTCATGTCCCGGACCTCGAGATCGCTCATGCCGACGAACAGGAACATGCCCGAACCCAGCACGACGCCGCGCCCCCTGATCCGGCCCCCCCTGATTCGCCCGGGCCGGCCGTCGAGCACCTGAACCCCCGGGACGGGTGCCGCACGCGGCAGGTTGCCAGCCAGCACCCGCCCGTCCGGCGCCGACAGCCGATACGCCAGTCCCGGCGAGTTCCGCGTCAGCTCCGTCACCACGCCCACCAGTCCGCCGGCCGACGAGGCGGCGTCCGCCCGGACCTCGTCGAGCTCGTTGTCGACCGTACGGTCGATCTGGCGCAGCATGAACCCCGTCGCCGACCACTCGACGATCGCGAACAGCACCAGCACCGATCCCGCGAACGCGAGCGCCGTGCGGAGCGCCAGCCGGAACGCCGACGTCCGCGCGAGCCTAGCCGGCCGCAAGCCGGTATCCCGCGCCGCGCACCGTCTGGATCAGCGCAGCGCCGCTGTCGTCGAGCTTCGCCCGAAGCCGGCTCACGTGGCTCTCGACCAGGTTCGTCTTCGGGTCGAAATGGAAATGCCAGACATTCTCCAGCAGCATCGTGCGCGTCACGACATGGCCGGCGTTGCGCATCAGGTACTCCAGCAGCGCGAACTCCCTCGGCTGCAGGTCCAGCTTGCGCCCCGCCCGTCGCACCGTCCTCGTCAGCAGCTCGATCTCCACATCCGCCGCCCGCAGGATCGTCTCCGGCGCCGGACGATGCGGCCGCCGCCCGAGCGCCGCCACCCGCGCGGCCAGCTCCGCCAGCGCGTAGGGCTTGACCAGGTAGTCGTCGCCCCCCGCGTTCAGTCCGCCCACCCGGTCGTCGATGCCGCCGAGCGCCGTCAGGAACAGCACCGGGACCGTGATCCCGCCGCCGCGCAGCGTCCTGACCAGTCCGACCCCGTCGAGGCCGGGCAGCATCCGGTCGACGATCAGCAGGTCCCAGGCCTCCCCCGCGGCGCGCCCCATCCCGGGGGGCCCGTCCGCCTCGACCGTCACCTCGTGGTTCGACGCCAGCAGGCCGTCGGCGAGGAAGGCGGCGGCCGTCCGGTCATCCTCGATCAGCAGGATGCGCATCGGACCCGATCGACCTCGTCAAGTTGTGGATTGCGAACGTCACCCTCATCGGCGGACAAGCCCTGGTCGGTCAACATCCCGGGAATGAACCCGCCCCAGATCCGCGCGGTCCTCGCGACCATGCTGCCGATGCTGCTCGCCGCCTGCGCGTCCTATCACCGCCTCGACCTGCCGGCCGAGGCGACGCTGGCGCCCGGTCTCGCCTCGCTCCATCACGACGGCGTCGCGATCGACCGGCCGCTGAGCGTCGACGACGTGGCGGCGCTCGCCGTCCAGAACGATCCCTCGCTTCTCGCCGAACGCCGCCAGCGCGGCCTCGCCGAGGCGCAGGTGCTCCAGGCCGGCCTGCTGCCCAACCCGTCGCTTGGTCCCACCTACCAGTTCAACACCTACGCCCCGAACGCCATCGACAATGCCTGGACCGTCGCGCTGACCTACGATTTCCGCGCCCTGCTGCTGCGGCCGTCGCTGCTGAGGAGCGCGAAGTTCGCGGGCCGGCAGATCGATGCCCAGCTGCTGTGGCAGGAATGGCAGGTGATCGGCCAGGCCCGGCTGCTCGCGGTCGACCTGATCGAGGGCGAGCGCCAGCGCGCCACGCTCGGCCAGTCCCGCACGCTCCTCGCCGACCGCTACCGCCACACCTCGCGCGCGCTGGCGCAGGGCAATGCGACGCTGACCACGGTGATCCCCGACCTCGGCGCCCTGCAGGCCGCCGGCATCTCCCTGCAGACGCTCGAACGCACCCAGCAGACCCGCCGCCAGCAGCTCGACGCCCTGCTCGGCCTGCGCCCGACCGTCGTCCTCGCGCTGGCGCCGGTTCCCGTCCTGCCGCCCTTCGACCCGGCCCGGGTCCGCACCGTGCTCCCCGAGCTCGCCGCCTTCCGGCCCGATCTCGTCGCGCTGCAGATGGGCTACCGCTCCGAGGACGCGCGCGTGCGCGCCGCCATCATCGGCCAGTTCCCGACCTTCATGCTCAGCCTGATCGGCGGCATCGACAACACGCGCGACTACAGCGTCGGCCCGCAACCGACGCTCGACATCCCGATCTTCAACCACAACCAGGGCCAGATCGCGATCGAGCGCGCCACCCGCGCGCTGCTGCACGACCAGTATGACGCCCGCCTCGCCGCCGCCGAGAGCGAGGTCCTGGCGTCGCTCGCCTCCATCGAGCTCGAACGGCGCCAGCTCGACGCCGACCGTCGCGATGTCGCCCTCACGGCGCGGGCCGCCCGTGACGCCACCCGCGCCTGGCAGGCCGGCGACCTCGACGAACTCACCTACACCGACCTCGTCTCGGTGCGGATCGCCAGGCAGCTCCAGATCCTGGACCTCGAACAGGCCCAGCTCGATCAGCAGGTCGCCGTCGCCACCCTGACCGGCGCCGGCCTGCCGCCGATGACCGCCTCCGACCTCGACCGGCAGGCTGCCCGATGAGAGCCCTGCTCGCGCTGTTTGCTGCCTTGCTCGCCGCCCAGGCCGTCCGGGCCGACCCGCCGGCCAGCGTGCTGGTCACGACGACGATGCCGCACCAGGGGGAGCGCCCCGAGCGCATCGCCGCCTACGGAACCGCCCGGCCGGCGATCGACGCGGCCACCACCGTCAGCCAGCAGCTCGACGGCCAGGTCACCGCCATCGCCGTCACTCCTGGCGAGGTGGTCGATGCCGGCCAGAAACTGCTGGTGTTTCGCCCGTCCGCCGCCGCGATCAGCCTCTACCGGCAAGCCGTCACCGCTCTCGCGACCGCCCGGTCCTCCCGCGCCCACACCGCGCAGCTGCTCGCCGAGCGTCTCGCCACGCGCGACCAGCTGGCGCAGGCCGACAAGGCGGTGTCGGACGCCAGCGCTTCGCTCGAAGCGCTGCGTCGCGAGGGCGGCGGCGAGCGTCAGGTCATCGTCGGCGCCCCGTTCGCCGGCATCGTGCAGACCATTCCGGTGGCGCAGGGCGTGCGCATCGCACCCGGCACGCCGCTGCTGACGCTGACCGCGCGCGACGGCCTCGTCGTCACCGTCGGCATCGATCCGTCCGACCGCGCGCGCGTCCAGCGGGGCGACCCGGTGCAGCTCGATCGGCTGGCCGGCGGCCCGTCGCTCGCCGGCCGCGTGCAGCGGATCGATGGCGTGCTCGATCCGGCGACCCGCATGGTCGATGTCGACGTCGCCGTCCCGGCCGACGCCCTCCTGTCGGGCGAGGCCTTCGTCGCCCGGATCACGCTCCGCCAGGTGAGCGGCTGGCTGGTCCCGCACGACGCGATCGACAGCGACCAGCACGGCGCCTGGGTGTTCCAGGTCGCGGGGAACCACGGCGTTCGCGTCGACGTGACGGTCGAGCTCGCCCAGGGTGATGCCGACGTCGTCGCCGGCCCGATCGATCCGCACCGTCCGCTCGTCGTGAACGGCGCCTACCAGCTCACCGACGGCACGCCGGTCCGGAGCGCTCCCCCGTGACCTTCGCCGCCTTCGTCTCCCGCCATGTCCGCACCATCCTGCTGCTCGCCGCCGCCCTGACGGTCGCCGGCATCCTGGCCGGGATCTCGCTGCCGATCGGCCTGTTCCCGCAGACGACCTTCCCCCGGATCGTCGTCGATCTCCAGGCCGGCAGCCGCCCCGCCTCGCAGACCGCCCTGCTGGTGACCAAGCCGGTCGAGCTCGCCGTCCGCTCGGTGCCGGGCGTCCGCGGCGTCCGCTCCGAGACCACCAGGGGCGCCGCCCAGCTGTCGATCGATTTCGACTGGGGCACCGACATGGTGACCAGCACGCTCGAGGTCGACGCCGCCATCGCCCAGGCGATGCCCGACCTGCCGACCGGCACCACCTACGACGTCCTGCGGATGGCCCCCACCGTCTACCCGATCATCTCCTACGCCCTGCTCTCGACCCGCCAGTCGCCGGTCCAGCTGCAGGATCTGGCGCGGTATGAGATCACCCCGCTGCTCGCCTCCATCCCCGGCCTCGGCCACACCGACGTGCAGGGCGGCAGGACCGAGGAGGTGCAGGTGCTCGCCGACCCTCACCGCCTCGCCGCCTACGGGATCGGCCTGTCCGACCTCGCCCGTGCGGTGGCCGCCGGCAACCAGCTGCAGGCCGTCGGCCGCCTGCAGGACAACCACCGCCTCTATCTGGTCGTCGCCGACCGCAGCCTCGCGAACGCGTCGGACGTCGGCGCGATCGTGCTGCGAGCCGCCGCCGCCGGCATCGTCCGGGTCCGCGACGTCGCCGACGTCACCGATGGCGTCCAGCCGGTCTGGACCCGGGTCGTCGAGGATGGCCGCCCCGCCGTCCTGTTCAACATCTACCAGCAGCCGAACGGCAACATGGTGCAGATCGCCGCCGCCGTCCGCGCCAAGCTCGCCGCCTACAAGTTTCCGGAAGGCGTCGAGCTCCGCAACTGGTACGACCAGAGCGAGCTGGTGCTGGCCTCGGCGTCGAGCGTTCGCGACGCCGTCCTGATCGGCCTCGTGCTGTCGGGCCTGGTGATGTTCGCCTTCCTGCGCAGCCTGCGCGTCACCCTGATCGCGCTCCTCGTCGTCCCGGCGACGCTCGCCGTCACCGTCCTGCTGCTCAGTCTCTTCGGCATGAGCTTCAACATCATGACGCTGGGCGGCATCGCGGCCGCCGTCGGGCTGCTGATCGACGACGTCATCACCATGGTCGAGCATCTGGCC
>CAXTUK010000083.1:0-8748 GCA_964247395.1 uncultured Acetobacteraceae bacterium | reverse complement strand
CCTCGCGACCGGCCGGGTCCGCGACCACGCGTCGCAGCGCGCACGTCAGTTCGTGCGCATCGGGTTCGCCCCAGACCGCGTGCTCCAGATAGGGACCGGACCGGCGTCCGACCTCGACCAGGCGGGCCGGCACGGGAAAGCCGGTCGTCTCGTCGAGGAAGTCGCGGCTGCCCGAGTAGTCGGTGCCGATCACCGGCCGTCCCGCCGCGAGGAACTCCGCGAGGCCGAGCCCGAACCCTTCCGACCGGTGCGGCGAGACGAAGGCGTCGCAGGCCGCCAGGAGCGCCTGCTGGTCGGCCTGGTCCAGCCGCGCGCCGATCACCCGGATGTTGGCCGCCCCTGCCCGTGCGGCGAGCAGCCGTTCCGACAGGTTGCGGTCGGCGCCGTGATGCTTGACCATCAGCATGCGGTTCGGGCTGCCGCCGAAGGCCGCCTCGAACGCCTCGATCGCCGCGAACGGGTTCTTGCGCTGCTCGGTGCTGCCCGCGTCGAACGCGCAGAGAAAGACGAACGCGTCGTCCGGCAGGCCGAACCGCTGTCGTGACCGCGCGCGGTCGAGCACCGGCGGCGGCATGATCGGCAATGGCATCAGGTGGACCGGCACCGGGGACGCCGCCGCGATCGACGCGAGCTCGAAGCGCGAATTGGTCCACACCTCGTCGACCAGCGCGAACGCCGCATGCCAGTCCGGGCGGAAGGCGGCGAGCTCCCAGGCCCAGACCCCGATCGTGTAGGCGTCGTCGAAGGTGCCGTCCGGATACAATCCGGCCAGCCTGCGTATCTGGTCGGCATTGGCCAGCACGAGATTGACCCGGTAGAGCGGCGGCCGCGCGAGCTCCTCGGCCGTGATCCGGGCAAGCCCGGTCTCGACGTCGTAGGGACGGATCTCGAACGGCACGCCGCTCGCCCTGACCGCCTCGAGCAGGTTGCGCGCCGCTGTGCCGAGGCCGCTCACCGCCTCGAACGGCCCGAACACGTTGAGCCCCAACGGCCGCGCCGCCATCGCCTCCGGGTCTAGATTGCGCGGTGCGGTTCGGCCGAGGCCCGGCGGATAGCGGCCCTGCAGGTGTCCGACGCTCGACCAGTGACGCCAGGCGCCTTCGACGTCGAAGCCGATCTCGGCGCGCACGTCCTCGTTCGCATACAGGTAGCTGGCGCCGTCGAAGGCGCGTTCGTCCCGGCCGAACTCGTCGAGCCCGAGGCGGATCGGCTCGGCGAAGCTCAAGCGTGCAGTCGTGACAGGAACGAGCGCAGCCGCTCGCTCGCCGGTGCGGCGAACAGTTGCCCGGGCGCCCCCTGCTCGACCAGCTCGCCCGCGTCCATGAACACCACCCGGTCGGCGATCCGCCGCGCGAAGCCCATCTCATGGGTGACGCACACCATCGTCATTCCGGAACCGGCCAGCTCCACCATCACGTCGAGGACCTCGCCGATCATCTCGGGATCGAGGGCGGACGTCGGCTCGTCGAGCAGCATGATCCGGGGACGCATCGCGAGCGCGCGCGCGATCGCCACCCGCTGCTGCTCGCCGCCCGAGAGCTGACCCGGATACTTTGCCGCCTGGTCGCCCACGTGCACCCTGCCGAGGAACTCCACCGCCAGCTCTTCCGCTTCGCGCCGGCGCATGCCGCGGACCCGCATCGGCGCCAGCGCGCAGTTCTCCAGCACGGTCATGTGCGGGAACAGGTTGAACGACTGGAACACCATCCCGACCTCGCGCCGCACGCGGGCGAGCACCGCCCGATCCTTCGACAGCTCGACGCCCTCGACGACGATGCGGCCCCCGTCGTGGCCATCCAGGCCGTTGACGGTCCGGATCAGCGTCGACTTGCCCGATCCCGACGGCCCGCAGACCACCACCCGCTCGCCGCGCGCGACCGTCAGCGACACGCGGCGGAGCGCGTGGTGCAAGCCGTGCCACTTGTCGACATGCTCGAGCAGGATGGCCTCGTCGGACATGGCGCGCATCCTTGCCGAGGTCGCGCGGTCCCGCCAGACTCCCCGCCGTGCTTCACCTGATCAAACTCGCCGTCGGCGCCCGCACCCAGGCCGATGTCGCCGCCTGGCAGAGCGCGCGCACCGGTCCCGGCCTGCCTGTCACCATTCCCACGCGGCAGTTCCCGCGGCGTGCCGCCGAGCTGGTCGCGGGCGGATCGCTCTACTGGGTCGTTGCCGGCCTCGCCACCGTCCGCCAGCCGATCGTCGATGTCAGGGAGCTCCGGCGCGAGGACGGCACCCGGGCGACCGCGATCCTGGTCGCGCCCACGCTGGTGCCGCTGACGCCGCGCCCGGTCCGCGCCTTCCAGGGCTGGCGCTACCTGCGCTCCGCGGACGCGCCACCGGATCTCGGGACGGTATCGGACGGGATGCCGGGGGAGCTCCGGCGCCGTCTGGCGGAGCTCTGTCTGCTCTGATCGGAAAATGGGGCTCCGCCCCAAACCCCGCCAGGGGCAGGGCCCCTGGACCGCCAAAACCAAGGAGAGCCTAAAAAAGGAGTTGCCGGCCGAGCTGGCGCGCTTTGTCCACTCTGAGGTAGGCAATGGTGCGCTTGCCTGCGAGAGCGATGTGTTGCGCGAGGCGGCGCGTCAGGCCGGTTATCTCGAGGCCTTCAAGGATACGATCAGGTCCGGTTCTGAGGGCAGAGCTGCCGTCAACAGGTTTGATGCCGCAGCGGCAGCTTCGCGTCCATCGGGGCCGTTCAAGCGTCCTTGCCGACTGCCTAAAAGCGGACATGGGTTGGCGTTGGTCTCTCCAGCTTCCAAGCGCCGCACCCCGGAGAGGGCGGCCAGCGAGGAATTACGATCAAAGGCCAAGGCAAACGCGGGCTGAGTCTGATTGGCAACACTAGGTCGGTCATGAGACGTCCCGTCGCTTTCCGCGATACGCGATAGCAAAGGCCGTTCTAGAATCCCGCCTACAAACGTCAACGCTCTCCGGGATGGATGATGATCGGCCGACGACTCACTTGGTGTGATCACCGACGTCTCGGTGCGCAGGTCCAGCACATTGTCTCGGCATTCGCGCGGGTCGGAGCTTGTCAGGTCGGCGGAGGACGTAGTCAGGGCGCAATCGATATTGGTGGCGTTGAAGCTTTCCGTGCTGCGGACCTTCTCGTCCGTGAGTGATGGCTTTGTCCCGCTGACGGTCGCCGGATATGCCGCTCAAGCGCTGCAAACCGATCAAGGGAGCGACGGCGGCTCGCTCAATTTTCCCTTGCTCGGCCTATTCGGCGAGACCGGCAGCTTGTTGAGCGAGGTGAAGAAGAAGCAGCGTGACCGGACATCATACGTCGGCTACGCCGCCGCAGTCGTCGAGGAACTGGGCGACGTGCTCTGGTATCTCACGGTTGTCGCGGCCAGGGGCGGTCTGAGCCTCAGCGATATTGCCGCAAACGTCCTCCGAGGCGACGCCAACTGGCGGGAGTACGTCGGAATGGACCCCGTGTTCGCTTCGCTGCAGCCAGAACTTATGCAGCACCGGGGGGAGCCAACCGCGGCGTTCGAGGAAACCTTGTTGCAACTCGCCGCTGAAGTCGGGCTGCTCGTCAGGGATCAGCAAGGCAAACGGTTGGCTGACAACAGTGCCGCTCTGGCGGGCCACCTGCTCGCCATTATGCGAACCCTCGTTAAGGCCGCGAACGAGGCTGGGGTGACGCTCGAGGGCGCTGCGGTCAAAAATCTTGCCAAGATAGGTGACCGCTGGCCGGCAACCCGCCAGCCTCCAGAGCGGTTCGACGCCGAAGCCGATCCCGAGGAGCAGCTTCCCCGTGTTGTCACCTTCGAGGTATTCGAACGCGAGGTGCGTGGGCAGACATACGTCTTCCTTCGCTGTAGTGGCCTAAACATCGGCGATCGGCTGACCGACAATGCCATGACCGCCGACGATTACCGGTTCCACGACGTATTCCACTTTGCCTATGTCGCGGTGCTGGGATGGTCGCCTGTGATCCGCTCGTTACTACGGCTCAAGCGCAAGAGCGACCCACGGCTCGACGACGCGCAGGACGGCGCGCGCGCAACACTCATCGAGGAGGGCGTGGCGACGTGGGTCTTCGGCCAGGCTGTCGAACTCGATCTCTTCGCCGGCATGACACGAGGCGGCTTGCCGTTCGGGCTATTGAAAACCGTGCGACAGTTCGTCCAGGGCTACGAGGTAGACCAATGCCCACTATGGCTGTGGGAAGAGGCAATCTTGCAGGGCTATGAGGCGTTCCGCTATTTGCGCCAACATCGTCGCGGACGACTCCACATCGCCATGGACGAGCATCGTTTGATTGTCGAGACACTCCGATGAGGACGCCCGCTTTGTTTGCAGCAAATCTGGCAACTCTGCATCTGCCGTCAGTTTTCAATCCTTATCGCGATCGGTGCCCCATCTACGACCAACCTGATGCGGCACAGACGCGAAGACTAAATCTCACCCAATATTTGGAGGCGGCGCTTGCTGCGGGCGCCGACACACTTTGGGTCGCGCGGGACCTAGGTTATCGGGGCGGTCGCCGGACCGGGATTCCGCTCACGGACGAGGTTCACTTAGGGCATGCTCGCGCCTTGCTCGGAGATCCGCTACTCGGACGTGCCACTCTCGGCCCGATCGTCGCTGAGCGCACCGCAGCAGTGATCTGGCGTGCCCTCCAGCGCATCGGCCAGCCCGTCGTCCCATGGAACGTCTTTCCGTTCCACCCTCATGACGCCGGCAAGCCTCTCTCCAACAGAAGTCACAGCAGGGCGGAGCGGGAAGCCACGTGGCATCTACTCCTGGCGGTCGTTGAGATGGTGCGGCCGAAGCGCATTGTGGCTATCGGCCGAGATGCGGCCGATGCTCTGACGGATCTTGCCCGGCCCCTTCACGTCGTCCGCCACCCCAGCTACGGCGGTCAAAGTGACTTCGAGGCGGGTATCTCCGCCATTTACGGCATAAGGCACGGCCGTGGTGGCGATCACTTGCCCGAACTGCCGTTCAACGTGGCCCGCAGTCCGGCTGAGTTGGCGGCGGCCTGATCGAATCGTGAAAGCATCACAATGATGTCCGACCGCCCCACTTTTCCAGGGCAGTCAATTTTCGCATGCGTCGATATCACTGTCAGCGGCCCGACACCCAGATGGGCCTCTCTTGCGACGAAGGCCATCAGACGTCCTAGCCCGACCAGATTCCCCAACAGCTTTTCCAAGTAAAAGTGATTTCGATAGAGTGCCGTCAATGTCAGGTATTTTGTCGTGCTTGGCACGACCTTGAAGCTCAAAAAGCTAAGGCACTGACCCCCGTACGGTGAGGCGTCAACGTCGCGCGTCGGGTCAAATAGGGCGAGCTCAAACTTGTTGCGTGCCCGGACCTTCTCGTTCCGTAGGCGTTCGACGATGTCCCAAAGCTGGTTGACCGGCTCTCCGTCATACACCGGATATTGCATCATGCGTTCAAAGTAATAGCCGGACCAACGGCCGGTCCTGCGCACTCGTTCCAGCACTTGCTCGCGAAAGACGTCGAAGAACTTTGGGGCACCATGACGATGATAGAGGGCGGCCGGGAAGATGGTGTTCGCGATAGTCTCAACCGGCTTGGCGCAACCACGTAGGAACTCGTCGACAACGGCGACACGCTTATCTACGCGTGTGGCATTGCTGGTTGGGTCAGCAACATCAATGATGACGTTGTAGGCCGAATGGCCAGGTCGCCCGTCAACAACCCTTACGGCTTCCCGCCAAGCGCTCGCACAATCAGACTGTGGCTGTATCGCTAGATACATTGGGAGGCCTCTGTCAGCTTGGCGGCCGCGAACATGCTGAGCCGCAAGTATCGATCTGTGAGCCAGCCATGGCCGGCGTCGCCCCATCGTTCACCCCAACTATTGCGGATCAACATCGCGCGTTCGCCGTCAACAGTACCGTTCCCGACGGCGATGACGGCATGTCGTCGCTGGGGTTCCGGTGCCTCCCCGGGGGCCATATCAATGACGGCCCGCGTGTTGGGAACATAGAATGAGCGTGATAGCGTCAAGAGGATGATGGGCGGCGTACCGAGCTCCAACTCGGCCACGAGACGGTCTAGCGAAGGATCGAGTTTTCTACTGGCACGACCGAATACCGGGCCAACTGCCGCCGGTGGCGACCAGGTGGTAGCGTCGGGCGTCTCGGTCAGATAAGGCCAGCCAGTCTCAAGCGGCTGTCCGTCCTCGTGCAACGCTTCCAGCACCCCCGGTAGCAGGGCTCCTTCGGTTGGAGCACGACCGGATCGCCGTTGAGCGTGATAAAACGCGTACTCGGGAGAGAGGGCCTCCCATGCCGCGCGGACCGCAGCATGCGCATCACTCACGGCGAACGCTAGGCAGGTCGGCCGTTGTCGCTGGTCCCGCGCTGGACCGAAAAGCGATCGTAGGTCTACCGCAGGCACGATCCCGCTCATGCCGCTTCGAGCATGCTCCGCCGCTCGGCGCGAGACAGGCCTGCTTGCTCCGGACCTGTCAGGTCGACTTCGATCTCGATGCGTGACAAGGGCGGGTCCGGATCCCAGGGCCGGCATTCATTCAAAGAGACCGGGCCACGATAAGCGTCCGGCGAGGTAGCAGTAACGCGACGAATGACCGGACCCCCGAGTCCCTCACGATCGGCGGTCTCGAGTTGGTCGCGCACGATGCCGAACCCGCTTGCCGCGAGCTGATCCATGTTCCAGAGGTATCCGCCGCCGCTATGCTCCTCGAGTCGCAGAACGAAGAGATCTCGTTGGCTCCCATCAATGCGGGTTCCCGCGTCCCGCTCGGTCAACAGCCATACGTCGCCGCGGTAATCCTGCGGTTGATAGTTCTCAAGGAGGGCGACTTTGATGTCGCGCGGCTGTATCTGCAGCAGTCGGCGTGACATGGCGGCGTCGATCAGCTTGTGACGGGCAAGCGTCCAACAGGTAGCTTCGTAGCTAGCGCCGATGCGTAACGCGAGCTGATAGACCACGACCGGGTGGGAGAAGTCGTCGACTGTCCAGCCCTGGCGGCTAGCGTGCCAGCCGATCAGCCACGGTGGCATCATGAAGGCGGCTGCGAAGGCATCGGCCTCTATCTCTTGGAGATTGCCCGCCTGCTGCGGCGAGATAGCCATTCGCCGGAGGATACTGTCGTCATCCAGGCTGGGCTGGTGCCGGAGTGAGTAGTGTCCGAGTTCGTGAGCGGCCGTGAAGCGTTGGATGCTCATCGGTCGCTGAGTCGTCACAAGTACGCCTGGTACCGGATCACTCAAATACGCGCCGAGCAATCCTTCGAGCGGTCGCAACAGGAGCGGCAGGCTGATCTCCTGAATGGCGCCGAAGACGTCGACATTGCCTCCCCGAAGCTCAATGACACCACGTATATCAACTTTACTGTGCAGCCTCGCCGCGGCCATTGTTCCTGCACGAACTGCGCCGGCGTAGCTGGTCGCGGCCATCGTTTAGTCCTGCTTCATATGCGATCTCGTCCGCAGGTAGTCGGCAAACCGGCCTAGTTCCACGCGATCTTGCTGAGACAAGTTGGCGGCTTGACGCGCGAGATGCGCGACGTCGACCGGCAGGCTAGCCGAAACGTCGTCCTCCCCCGTGAAGTAGGCAGTCGGCTGCCGGTAGAGCTTGGCCAGCCGGGTCAGCTCGATCGCTTCCACCCGACGCTGGCCATTCTCGATGTCGGTCAACCCGGTCCTTGGGATTTTGAGGTAGGTTGCCACCTCCTCCTGCTTGAGGCCGAGATACTTCCGGGCGTTCCTCAGTCGCTCGCCCATGCGCCGCCGTTCATCCTCGTCCGTGCCCACGTGCGTTGACGACACTTTCATGCCCCTTTCTTGTTCCGCTTGTTCCACAGCGCCTCGATCCGCGGCACGAGGTGGTCAATGGCTGCTTGGGCGCTATCGTATCCGCCCGCTTGAACGATGCTCTCCGGCAGTGGGAAACCAACGATGGCGTCGAGGGCGGTCAGATTCGCGACGACGACGAGGGAATCGATCTCGAAGGGTGTTGTAGCGATTGCAATCCTCGAGGTCGGAATCGTCATGCCCCGTATCGCCGCATCCGCCTTTATGGCTTCGATTAGCTCATTTAGAAGGCACGTCGTCACTGCCGAGGCGGGAAAAGCGATCGCCTGGGCGGTAGTGGAAGCGACGAGGTCCATAGCAGCCTCTGAAGATCAATCAGGGTGCGAAGCTTATAATGTCGGAATATCCGACGTTCAAGTGTTCTGTCGCCGTATTCTTTCGGGGATGAGCCATGCCGATCCTGTCTGCCATGTTCAGGCCGCCGAGACGCAAACACGATTTGCTGGAGCAGATGAAGGAAGAGCGATTTTGACCGGTTGTAATCGTCTGCCGGTAGCCTCGGGCGAAGAGCGAAGACGAAATCGCCGCTCGATCGCTCGGACGTTGGAAGAGCGCCATAATCGCGACCTCCCGGAAAGCCGAGATCAGTCCAACACCGGCCATACGCTTCGCGTCCGCTCTCCCCAGCCCGACTTGATTGCGAAAACATTCAAGTTTCAAGCGGCGCAAAATTTTCTCCCCCGCCCTGAAGACACCGCCATTCTCCGGGGATGGAAATCGAGCCCCTCGACCCCGCACTGCAGGAAGAACGCCGCGAGCTCGCGCGCAACCGATGGGGCGGCAAGCGCGCCGGCGCCAAGCCGCGCAAGCAGGTTCTCCGCGATATCGACCGCGCCGCTTCCCTGCTCGAGATCGCCGAAAGCCCCTACATCCAGCTCGCCCTCGCCCACCGTTCCACGGTCGAGCTGACGTGCATTTGCGC
>CAXTUK010000082.1:0-8877 GCA_964247395.1 uncultured Acetobacteraceae bacterium | reverse complement strand
GCGAGCTGTCGCGCTACATGACCGGGCTGCTGATCTTCCTCGGCCTGCTCGGCACGTTCTACGGGCTGATCCTGACGGTGGGCTCGGTCGGCGACGTGATCGCCGGCATGTCGCTCGGCAACGGCGATGCGCCGGCGATGTTCGAGCAGCTCAAGCGGGGCCTGGCGCGGCCGCTGCACGGGATGGGGACCGCGTTCTCGGGGTCGATGTTTGGGCTGGCGGGCGCACTGGTGCTGGGATTCCTCGACCTCACCGCTGGCCAGGCGCAGAACCGGTTCTTCAACGAGCTCGAGGAATGGCTCGCCGGAATCACGCGGTTCAGCGGCGGCGGCATGGGCGGCGACGGCGAGACGCCGATGCCCGCCTACGTGCAGGGCCTGCTGGAACAGACGGCCGAGAGCCTGGAGCAACTGCACGCGTTGATCGCGCGCAGCGAAGAGAACCGCAACCAGGTCGGCCAGGCGTTGATCCAGCTGGCGGGGCACATGGGCGGCCTGTCCGACATGATCCGGGCCAATCAGCAGGCGCTGCACCGGCTTGCCGACGCGCAGGATCCGGACTGGGCGAGGACGCACCTGCGCGGGATCGAGCAACTGCTGACCAGGCTGCTGAGCGAGACCGAGCACGGGCGCGAGCAGAGCACGGCGGAACTCAAGCAGGAGTTGCGCGTGCTGGCGCGGACGATCGGGGCGGCGCAGCCGCGGGCGTCCTCGCTGTGACCGCAGGGGCTCCGCCCCTGCACCCTGCCGGGGCCAGGCGGCCCCGGACCCGCATCCATGGCCCTTAGCCGGCGGCGGCGGAGCGGGGGGAACGGGCTCGATGCGTGGCCCGGGTATGTCGATGCGCTGTCGACGCTGCTGCTGGTCATCATCTTCGTGCTGCTGGTCTTCGTGCTCGGGCAGGCGTTCCTGTCGGTGGCGCTGAGCGGACGGCAGAAGGCGCTCGAACGGCTCTCCGAGCAGGTGGCGCAACTGTCGCAGATGCTGTCGCTGGAGCACTCGCGCGAAGCGGCGCTGCAGGTCACCGCCGGACGCCTAACGGCGGTGCTGGGCGCCAAGGAGCGGCAGCTCGATGCGGACAAGACGCTGTCGGCGAGCCAAGCGTCGAGCGTCACCTTGCTCAACGCGCAGATCGTAGCTTTGCGCCAGCAGCTGGCGGCGATCGCGTCGGCGCTCGACATCTCGAACAAGCAGCTGAAGGACCGGGACGTGCACATCGCCGACCTCGACCGGAAGCTCAACTTGGCGCTGGCCGACCGGGTGGAGGAACTCAAACGCTACCGCAGCGAGTTCTTCGGGCGGCTCGGCGTCGTGCTGGCCGGGCAGAAGGGCATCGCCGTGGTGGGCGACCGGTTCGTCTTCCAGAGCGAGGTGCTGTTCCCGGTGGGGAGCGACGCGCTGTCGCCCGCGGGTGCGGCCGAAATGGGCAAGCTCGCGACGACGCTCAAGCAGATCATCCCGAAAATCCCCGGCGACCTGCCCTGGGTGCTGCGCGTCGACGGCCATGCCGACAAGTTGATTTGGTAAGGCGTCAACGTAGATCTAAACTGGCAGTTGTCGGCGGCGCGCGCGATCAGCGTGGTGCGGCTGCTGATCTCGGACGGGATACCGGCCAACCATCTCGCCGCGGCCGGCTTCGGCGAGTACCAGCCGCTCGATCCGGCCGACACGCCGGCCGCCTATGCACGGAACCGAAGGATCGAGCTGCGTTTGACCGATCGGTAGTTCGGAGGATCGGTTCCATGAGCGACGACACGACCAGCCGCGGCACGGTGAAGGGCCACCATCCCAAACTTGGCGACGACGTGACCGAAGGCGGTCCGGCGACGGCGCCGGTCGATCCACATGGCGCGACCAAGCCCTCGGCGTCGAAGGCCGCGGCCGAAGGCGTTCCGGATGACGATGCGAGCAGCGCCACTGCCGGCAGCGCCGAGAAGGAGCACGCGGCGCGGGCCGGAGCGGAGAAGACGCAGACGGGGCGCGGCCATCGCAAGGAGTGACGGACGATGGAGCCTTCGTTCCGGATCGCGCTCGGTGCGCTGCAGGAAGATCAGCCGCACAGGATCGAGGTCGGCGCGACGCCGATCGTGCTGATCAGGCAGGGCGATCACGTCTCGGCGCTGGCCGCCAGGTGTCCGCATGCGGGCGCCCCGCTCGAGCAGGGGGCGGTGTGCGACGGGCGGCTGGTCTGCCCCTGGCACAAGGCGGCGTTCAGCGTCGCGGATGGAACGGTGCTGGAGCCGCCGGCGCTGGCGCCGCTGTCGCGCTACGAGGTCCGGATCGAGGACGGTTTCGTACATGTCGACGATCAGCGGATGACAGCCCGCACTCCGGGCGCGGTCCGGTCGACGGCGACGTTCGCGATCGTCGGAACCGGGGCTGCCGCATCCGGAGCGCTGGCGCTGTTCCAGTCGCGTGGGCACCGGGGACGTGTCGTGGTCATCGGGCCGGAGACGGCGCCGCCCTACGACAGGACGGTGCTCAGCAAGATGGTGATCGGCGGACAGATGCCGCCCGAACCCAAGCCGGTGCTGGCGGACGGGCTCGGGACGGATATCGAGCGCGTCGAGGGCGAGGTGGTGCGGCTCGATGCGCGCGCGCGCGCCATCCACCTGCGTGACGGGCGGACGATCGGCTACGACCAGGCGCTGGTGGCGACCGGTGGCAGACCGGAACGACCCGGCTTGCCTGGGGAGGAGCTGGGCGGCGTGCACCTGCTGCGCAGCGTCGCGGATGCGGCTTGCCTGGTTGACAGCATCGGGCGCGCGCGCCGGGCGGTGGTGCTGGGCGCCGGGTTCATCGGGCTCGAGGTGGCGTCCGGGTTGCGCGAGCGCGGCGTCGGGGTGACGGTCGTCTCGGCGGGAACGCCGTTGGCGCGCGTTCTCGGCGAGCGGGTCGGGCGGCGATTGCAGGCGCTGCATGCCGAAGAGGGCGTGGTGTTTCGATCGGGCAAGGTCGCGCGGTTCGACGGCGGCGTGCGAGTCGAGCAGGCGATCCTGGAGGACGGAGCGGTACTCGATTGCGATCTCGTCGTGCTGGGCACGGGCATCGCGCCGAACGTGGAGTTCGTCGAGGGCGTCAAGCAGGGGGACGGCATCGAGGTGGACGCTTCGCTGCTTGCGGCGCCCGGCCTGTTCGCGGCGGGCGACATCGCGCGGTTTCCGTATCGAGGCGTGCCGGTCCGGATCGAGCACTGGCGGCTGGCGCAGCAGCATGGCTGGCTCGCCGCGCGAAACATGCTCGGCGACGGCGCGGCGTTCGAGGGCGTGCCGTTCTTCTGGACGGCGCAGCATGGCAAGCGGATCGACACGCTCGGGCACGCGACCGAGTGGGACGACGAGGTAATCTCCGGCGATCTGGAGGCGCTGGATTTCGTGGCGTTCCTGACGCGGGACGGCATGGTCGCGGCCGCTGTCGGGTGCGCACGCGACGCGCAGATGGCGCGCCTGTCGGACGCGATGCGTCGGCCGTTGACGCTGGCGGAAGCGCGGACGATCACGGATTAGCTAGAGCAGATCATGTACGCGCACACCTCGCAACCGAGGGTTGAACCAACGCGCCCTTTAACTGAGAGCGGAACAATCGCCTCGTGAATTTCTCGGTCTAGTCTAGGCTGAGGTTTCACATTACAGGCTTCGAGATGCAACATTTCCAGAGATCAACAATTAATATTACCGCGCTAATCTCCCAAGCAAATCGTTCTACTGACCTGTAAGTTGACGTCCCATAAAAATGCGGACCAACAAACCTATCAAGTCCAACTACAAGAAATAGAAACACAACTGCGAGAAAATAAATGCTCGCCGGCAGACGTCGCCTTTGCTGGGAAACCTTTGGAATTGTGGAGCTGACCAGCCCCAACACGATCACAATCCCTGCTTGTATCAGCGTGATATCTCCGCCAAGCAAAAGATGCCAACAGATGACACCTAGAAGAGCAAGAGAGACAGAAGCTCTCGCCCTTCTAGCCCCAAATCGCATCCCGCGGCCTCGTCAAGTATGCAAAAGGACGTTAGGATGATTCGCCTTTAAAGAAGAGATGACGTCTGCCCCAGGATGGAACCCCGAAGTGGCTCCCCTCACGATGTTAGGCGCCGGCCACCCGCCTCCGCTATACATCTCTTCATCGGTCTGTTCCATAGAATCCCACATGTCGCCAAATGCTGACAAGGCGTTCGGGTCCGTGAAAGCGCCGTAAGCCTTCTCTGATGCCTGTGTGGCGGTATATCCAGCTGTGATAGCCGCAGCGAGACCGACTGGGTTCCCGCCGACGAGCGATGCAAGACCAGCCGCAGATGTAACGACTGCAGCGGCCGCAACTGTGGCTAAACCGAAACCTTTCGCGATGTCGGCATAACCAGCGCCGAGATCAGCAGTTTGATAACTATTCACGTTATTGACCAACCATGAATCGTTATTATATAGACCCTGCAGAGCATCGCGCAAATCCCCGCTGTTAACCTCCGCTATTCCGGTGTTGTAAAAAGCGTAGTTTCCGCCAAGGCCGGCCGCTGCTGTGTTGTCCGTGCTGATCTCTGAATTGTAGTTGTAGTTTGATCCAAGATCTTGGAAGCTTCCTCTGTCACCGCGAACATTTGTGTCTTTATCGGCTCCGAGATAGGGACCATTGAATTTGTAGGGCTGATCTACGCTCACGTTCGTCGATTTTGTGAAAGTCGGGAAAGTCGGACTGCCGCCAACAGGTTCTTGCCACAAGGGAGAAATGCCGCCCAGCGAGTTAACGCCGCCCCCCCCAAGTAGATCGGATGATGTGTGAGAAGAACTTGTGGGATCAATCCAAACTGGCGTGAGTTTGAGAGGTTTACTTCCGTCAATAAAGCCCATGGTATTGGCACCCGGCATTGAGGATATTGCTGGGATCGTTGCGTTAACCGTTTCATCCATGGCTAATAGCCTTCTAAGAAATCAATTCGGAAGATTATCCAAACCTCTTGTGGCTTTGCAACGAAAAAGAGGGGCAAGTGAACAGGATGATTCCCTGGCACAACGACGCGCAGCCAGAGGCGCACACGGATGATCGCGCAGTGCAGCGCCGCCTTCATGCCTGGATCAGTGCCGTAGGCCGGATCGGCGGCAACTGCCGCGAGCGTGGTCACGTCGCCGTCCGTGGCGTCACGGCCGAGGGCGTTTGACCGCGGCCAGACGGAGCCGGAGGTCGGGCGCGCGCGGGCCGCTCTCGACGAAGGCCGCGCAGCGCCGCGGCAACCGGTTCGTCGTGAGCATGATCAAGCGATCTTTGCTCTCGCGTTGGCGCGCAAGCCGCACCTCGTCGTCTGACTCACGGGGCGAACGCCCCGATTGCCGCTCTCTCTCGGCAATCCCAACGCCTACCCGCAACGAGCCTGCAACCGACCATGACACGGCCGTCGACCGCGCACGTCTCGCAGCCGAAAGTCGAACCAACGCCATCAACTGAGGGCGGAACAATCGCCCCGTGAATTTCCTGGCCTAGGCGGGCTCGCCGAGTGCCTTGCGCTTGAGGAGCTGCAGCCGCTTGTCGGCGTCCGCCGCGTGCGGGTCGATGGCGAGCACCTTGCGCCAAGCGGCGTAGGCGGCGGCGGGATCGCCTTTCGACTCGGTGACTTCGGAGAGGATCGACCAGGCCTGGAAGTCGTGCGGGTCGCGGTCGATCGCCTGACCGAGATCGGCGGTGGCGCCGGCCGTGTCGCCCGAATGCAGGCGCATCACCGCGCGCTCTCGCCACAGGACGCCGAGATCGGGCTGCAGATCGATGGCGCTGTCGAGGTCGCGGACCGCCTTGCCGGGATCGCCGGCGGCGAGGGCGGCGTTGCCGCCATCGACCAGCACCCTGGCAGTCGGCGAGATCGATGTCTCCAGTTCGAGCTCGACACGCTGCTCCAGCGAGGCGGCCTGACCGCGCGTCGTGCAGGCCGCGAGCCTGGCGCGGAGAGCGGCGAGCTGGTCGTCGGCTCGGGACGGTTCGGCAGTGAGCAAGGGCAGGATGGCGAGGAAGGTCCGCCGGGGCCAGCGGTCCCGGACCCGCATCGCTTCAGCCCTGGCGGGCCTTCATGCGGGGGTTCTTCTTGTTGATCACGTAGACCCGGCCGTGGCGGCGGACCACGCGGCAGTTCTTGTCGCGGACTTTCGCCGTCTTGAGGGAATTGCGGACCTTCATGATGCGACCTTGCTCATCCGGCACCGAGCGCCGGGAGAGCGGCGGATAGAGGGTGGGGTGATCGGTGTCAACCTCGCGGCGGGTCCGCGACACGGCGGATGCTTGCGAGATAGGCGATGATGTCGCGCCTGGCCTGGACGCCGGGGACCTTGAGGCCCATGGCGGCGCCGGGCACGTCGGCCTGCGGGTCCCGCAGCCAGGCGTCGAGATTGGGCTCGGTCCAGACGAGGTGCGAGCGGGACAGCGCGGCAGAATAGGGATAGCCCGGCAGGGAGGCCGCCGGGCGATCGAAGACGCCGGCCAGCGTCGGGCCTTCGTGCGTGCGCGCGAGCGGGCTGATGGTGTGGCAGCCGGCGCAGTGCTCCGCGAACAGGGTCTGGCCGGACGCCGGATCTGGCGGCGCGTCGGCGAAGCGGGAGAGGTCGGCGGCGGCCCGCGGGTTGCGGGAGACGAAGAAGGTGTAGGACAGCGTGATGTCGTTCACATCGGCCGTGGACTGGTCGGTTCCGAGCCGTTTGTCGACGAAGAAGGTGACGGGCATCTCGACCTTCTGGTGCGGCGCGAGACGTTCTTCCTCGAAGCAGAAGCACTGGATCTTCTTGAAATAGATGCCGGCCTTGTCGGGAGTGACGTTGAAGGTGGCGTGGCCGACGATCGGGTGTTCCGACAGGTTCTCGGCCTCGAAGAAGGCCATGCTGGCCTGGCCGAGATGGACGCGCTCGTCGGTCTGCAGGGGAACGAAGCGCCAGGCCATGCCTGGGGCGACCGCGGTGGTGAAGGCGACGTCGACGATGCGGTCGGATGGCGCGCCGATCGCCGCCTGGGCGCGGCCCGTGGTGCCGGCATAGCCGGTGGCGGCGCAGAACAGGCGGTAGAGTGTCACCGAGAAGGACACCAGGACGAGCATCATCGCGACCGCGGCGAGCAGTGAGGCGAGAGTGACGATCTTGCCGCGGGTCCAATTGGTCATCAGCGTGAGATAGGGTCGGCGACCGTGTGGTTGAGGGGGCCGTGGCCGCGGCCGAAGCCGGGCGCGGCCCGGATGGCGGCGTGGACGTAGGCGCGGGCGCGCCGGATGGCAGGTTCCAGCTTCATGTGTTGGGCGAGGCCGGTGGCGATGGCGCTGGCGAGCGTGCAGCCGGTGCCGTGAGTATGGCGCGTGTCGATGCGCGGGCTGGACATCTCGACCGTGCTGTCGGCGGTGGCGAGCAGGTCGATCGCGTGGTCGCCCGCCAGGTGACCGCCCTTCAGCAGGATCGCCGGGACACCGAGGCGGAGGAGCTGGCGGCAGGCTTGGTGCATGGCCGCAAGGTCGGGGATCGGCCGGCCGGTCAGGAGCTCGGCTTCCGGAATGTTGGGCGTCAGGAGGGTGGCGAGCGGGATCAGCCTTGCGATCAGCGCGGCAATCGCGGCTTCGGGGAGCAGACGGGCGCCCCCCTTGGCGACCATGACCGGGTCGAGCACGAACGGGATGCCGGCGGGAATGGCGTCGGCGATCGCATCGATGGTCGCGCTGTGCCCGAGCATGCCGGTCTTGATCGCGTCGGCGCCGATGTCGCCGAGCACGCAGGCGAGCTGGCTGGCGATGAAATCGGGCGGGACGGGATGGATGGCGTGAACGCCCGTGGTGTCCTGGGCGGTAAGCGCGGTGATCGCGGTCGCGGCATAGGCGCCGAGCGCGGTGACGGTCTTGATGTCGGCCTGGATGCCGGCGCCCCCGCCGGAGTCGCTGCCGGCGGCGATCAGCACGCGGGCGAGCGTCATGCGGCGCGCTGGGCCAGACCCTGGATGGTGACGCACAGGCCGTCGACGATGTCGGTGACCAGCGCCTCATCCTCGGCCTCGGCCATGACGCGCAGGACGGGTTCGGTACCGCTTTCCCGGAGCAGCAGCCGGCCCTGGTTGCCGAGGCGGCGTTCGGCGTCCGCGCAGGCCTCCCGGAGTTCGGGCAACTGCAGCGGCGACGGACCGGCGAAGCGGACCGAGCGGAGCTTCTGCGGCAGGGGATCGAAGACGCGGCAGACCTCGCTCGCGCGCCGACGGCGCTCGACGACGACGGCCAGCACCTGAAGGGCGGCGACGAGGCCGTCGCCGGTGGTGGCGAAGTCGGACAGGATCATGTGGCCGGATTGCTCGCCGCCGACGTTGCAGCCGGTCTCGCGCATGCGCTCGGCGACGTAGCGGTCGCCGACGCTGGTCCGGAGCAGGGACAGCGCGTTGCGTTCGAGGAAGCGCTCGAGGCCGAGATTGGACATGACGGTCGCGACGACGACGCCGCCGCGCAGGCGGCCGTCGGCCTGCCAGGCGCGGGCGATCAGGGCGATGACCTGGTCGCCGTCGACGATCTGGCCGCGCTCGTCGGACAGGATCAGGCGGTCGGCGTCGCCGTCGAGCGCGATGCCGAGATCGGCGCCGAAGGTGAGCACGCTGGCGCAAAGATGGTTGGGGACGGTGGAGCCGCAGTCGCGGTTGATGTTGGTGCCGTCGGGCTCGCAGCCGATGCGCACGACGTCGGCGCCGAGCTCCCACAACGCCGTGGGCGCCACCTTGTAGGCGGCGCCGTGGGCGCAATCGATGACGATCCTGAGGCCGTCGAGACGCAGGCCGCGCGGGAAGCTCGCCTTGGCGCTCTCAATGTAGCGGCCGGCGGCATCGGTCAGGCGCGAGGCGCGGCCGAGATCGCGCGGTGCCGCGAGGCGGTCCGCGACGCCGCGGCCCATG
>CAXTUK010000081.1:0-8910 GCA_964247395.1 uncultured Acetobacteraceae bacterium | reverse complement strand
GGCTCTTTCGGACCGGAGTGCAGCGTCTGGCGCAGGAAGCCGCCCACGTCCGCTTCGTCGACACCGGAACGGACGTCCGTTCCCGGTCTCTGCTTCGGCATGTGCTGGCATGGCGTCGATGATCGAGAGCGGGGGTTTCGGCCGGCGCAACCGCGAGGCCGACCAGCCGGGTCCGCCTCCGAGCCCGGCGCCCACGCGCGCCGATCCGGCGTCGATGCTGATCGAACTGCGCGGCGCCTGCCTCAGTCGCCTCGATCCAGCGTCCATCGTCGGGCTGCCGGCCGACCGGCTTGCAGTCGAGGTTGAGCGCCTGGTGAGCGAGATCGCCACAGAACGGCGCATCCAGCTCAACGCGCGCGAACAGCACGAGCTCGCCGGCGAACTCGTCAACGACATGCTCGGTCTCGGGCCGTTGCAGCCGCTGCTCGACGACGACAGCATCGCCGACATCATGGTCAACGGTTTCGATCGCGTCTTTGTCGAACGAAGCGGGAGAACCTCGCTCTCGTCGGTCCGCTTTCGCGACTCGGCCCATGTGGCGAGCGTCTGTCAGCGGATGGCGGCAGCCGTCGGACGGCGGATCGACGAAGCGAGCCCGATGGTCGACGCGCGGTTGCGGGACGGCTCGCGCGTCAACATCGTCTTTCCGCCACTCGCCTTGGACGGACCCTACATCTCGATCCGAAAATTTTCACGTCGGGTCATGGACTTCGATCAGCTGGTGCAGAGGGGCGGCTGTTCGCCCGCTCTCGCGCGGGTTCTGGAGATCGCCGGCCGGGCACGTCTGAACATCATCATCTCGGGCGGCACCGGTTCCGGAAAGACCACCCTGATGAACGCCCTCTCGCGATTGATCGATCACGGCGAGCGGATCATCACCGTCGAGGACGCGGCCGAGCTTCAGCTGCAGCAGCCGCACGTAGTACGCCTCGAGACGCGCCCTTCCAGCCTCGAAGGCAAGGGAGAGGTCACGCAACGCGATCTGGTCCGCAACGCGCTGCGCATGCGCCCCGATCGCATCATCATCGGCGAGGTCCGGGGCGCCGAGGCCTTCGACATGCTGCAGGCGATGAACACCGGTCATGACGGCAGCATGTCGACCATTCACGCCAACACCACACGCGACGCCGTCACGCGTATCGAAAACATGGTGCAGATGGGCAACATGGGGCTGCCCGCCCGGGCGATCCGGACCCAGATCGTCGGCGCGGTCAACCTGATCATCCAGCTCGAGCGCCATCGGGACGGGATACGTCGGATCACGCAGGTCACCGACGTGAGCGGGCTTGAGGGGGAGGTCGTCATCCTCAACGACATCTTCTCTTACGAGATCGAAGGCGAGGCGACGGACGGGCGACTGATCGGTCGCTACCGGACGAACCGCGCGAGAGCCAGTTTCCATGAGGCCCTGGTTTATTTCCAGCTCGACCGCGCCTGGAACTCGGCTCTCGACGAGGCGGCCCGTTGAACGGGCCTTTGATCCTGTCGCTCTCCGCCACTGCGTCGCTGCCGATCGGCGTTGCGGTTCTGATCCTGCGCCGGCAGCGGGCGGTGACGAGACTGGTGGCGACGAGGGTGGAACTGATCACCCTCTCCTTTGCCGTCGCAACGGCAACCGGCAATTCCAGGCGTCTCAGGCGTGGCGGATCAAACGACACGACTGCGGTGACGATGGAGAAGGCACTCGGTTTCGATCGAAAGCGGCGCGCGCATGCGTCCGTTCCGCTACGGAAGGTGGCGGGGTTCTCGGCGGCGATCGCGTTCGGATGCGGCCTTCTCCTGCACCGTCTGCTCGGTCCTGTCGGTTGGGCGGCGTTCGTTCCTGGGGTCCTGCTTCTTCCCCGACTCTATTATGCGCGTAGAGATCGTCAGCATAGCGAACGCCTCTTCAGGCAGTTTCCGGACGCACTCGGCATGATCGTCCGTGCGGTCAGGGTCGGGGTCGGCGTCGGCAACGCGATCGGGTTGGTGGCAACCGAGGCGCAGGCGCCGACATCGCTCGAGTTTCGTCAGCTGAGCGAGGAGATCGCGATCGGTTTGCCGCTGCCTGAGGCACTGCGGGCAATGGGAACGCGCAATCGGCTCCCGGAGTATCGGTTCTTCGCGACCGCACTTTCGCTGCAAAGCCAGACCGGCGGTGGCCTTGCGGAAACGCTGGAGACGCTCGCCGACACGATCCGCAAGCGCGTGGCGATCAAGCTGCGAGGCCACGCGCTCGCGGCGGAAGCGCGCGTCAGCTGCTACGTGCTAGGCGGGCTTCCGTTCGCGGCCGGAGGCGGCCTGTTCCTTCTCGATCCAGACTACATCCTGACGTTGTTCTCGAACCCGCTCGGCGAAAAGCTGCTCGCCTTTGCCGCGACCCTGCTCGCGGTTGGCCTCTACGCGATGCACGCGATCACGAAGCGGACACTCAGGTGACCGGGAGAAGCTCCCTTCTGCTGATCACAGGCGCCTTACTCGTGACCTGTATCGTGGCCGGCCTAATAATCTTGCGTCAATTGGAGCGACGGACAGCCCTCGACCGAAGAGTGCAACTGATCCGCCAAGGCATCGACCTGCGGGCCAATCCGGCCGGCTTGACGGTTGCGGGCCTGGTGGCCGGCTTCGGCAACGCGCTCGCGCGCAGCGGGCTGTTGCCGGCCGGCACGTTGGCCGAACTGGAGGCGACGCTCAGCAGCGCCGCGACCGGCGGCAATCGTGGCTTGGCGCTGTTCCTCGGTGCGAAGGTGCTGCTCGCGTTCGGCATGCTCGTCGTCTCGATCCCGATCACCGGCAGGCTGACGTTGCCGACGATGCTGCACTACGTCCTTCCTGGCGCGGCGGCGCTCGCTGGCATGGTGCTTCCCGATTACGTCATCAAGAACTGGCGCAAACGCTACCTAGGCGGAGTCGAGGCGGGCCTTCCGGACGCGCTCGACATGCTGGTGATCTGTTCGGAAGCCGGTCTCGGGCTGGAGCCGGCGATCGAGCGGGTCGGCGAGGAACTCGGGCAGGTCCATCCTGCGATGGCGCGTGAGATGCGACTGACCGCGCAGGAGCTGCAGATCAGCTCGGATCGTCGAGAGGCGCTGCAGAACATGGGGGCACGCACAGACCTCGAATGCCTCCGACGTCTCGCTTCGACGTTGATCCAGACAATGCAGTTCGGGACTCCGCTGACCCAGGCGATGCGGACGCTGGCGGCCGAGATGCGCCAGGAGAACATGACCCGTTACGAAGGCCGTGCGGCCAAGCTCCCAGTGCTGCTGACCTTTCCGATGATCCTGTTCATCCTCCCCTGCGTGTTCATCGTCGTCGGCGCACCGGCGGTGCTGAGGGCACTCAGCGCGCTTGGAAAGCATTGAGTAACGCCTTGGGCGCATGATGCGGAAAACGGAGGAGTTCCGATGAACCCGCATCCAAGAAGGATCGCCGCCTTCATCTGCCTGGGCCTCTCCGGCTGCGGCATGTCCGGACAGCTCTCGCAGTCCGATCGCGACCTGCGCGTGGCCGACGTGGAGCTATCCAGCGGCGCGCCGCAGGCGGCGCTGGACATCGCCGCCTCCGTCGTCAGTCGACATCCTAATGATCCGGCTGCCCTGGTTCGCCTCGGGCAGGCACAGCAAGCCCTCGGCCAGGACGACGCCGCAACGCGCAGCTTCGAACGCGCCCTCGGCGATGATGGCGGCTCGTTTGACGCACGCTTCGGACTCGCACGGCTTCACCTGAAATCCGATCCCTCGCGCGCCCTGGGCGAGCTGACGAATCTCGCGGGCACTCATCCGAGCGACTCTCGCCTGCAGACCGATGTCGGCGTTGCTCACGACATGCTCGGGCAGCATGAGGAGGCGCAGAGTGCCTATCGGCAGGCTCTCGAGTCCTCGCCGGGCCTGATGGCGGCGCAAGTCGATCTCGGGCTGTCGCTCGCGTTGTCGAACAGAGCCGAACAGTCTCTCGAGATCCTCGGCCCGCTTGCCGACGATGGCGCGATCCCGCGGGTGAGGGAAGACTACGCATTGGCGGCGACGCTCGCCGGGCGGGCAGACCAAGCCCGCACGGTCCTCGGCAAGGACATGTCGCGCGAGCAGGTGGCGCTGGCGATGGATGCGTATCGAGAACTGCAAAACCCTGCACCATGAGAAAATTACGGAGTTTGCCTCTCTCTCGAACTCGGCCGGGTTTCGGAGGTGACCGTCACGCGGCCGCAGCGCTCGAGTTCGCGATCGTGTCGCTGCCGATGGGTCTTTTCCTGTTCGGTCTCATCGGCTTCGGGATACATTTCTTTCTGCAGCAGTCGCTCGACTACGCCGTTCAGGAAGCGGGACGCCAGGTCGAGATAGGGCAGATCGGTTCCGGATACACCGAGTCCGACTTCGTCCAGAAGGTGATCTGCCCCAACTTTCTAGGTGCATGTAACGGGCTCTATGTCGACCTGCATCCAGTCTCGGACTACACCAGTCTTGCGGGCAAGAACGTGCCCGACGCTCCCGACAATGTCTCGCTGCAGGGCTTCCTGTTCAATACGGGATCGCCCGGACAGACAATGTATCTCCACGTCGTTCTCCAGTCGGCGACCCCGCTCGCGGCACTGCTCAACCTGGGCAGCAACGGCGACGACGCCATCGTCGCGAATGCTCCTTTCGTCAACGAGAACCCGACCGGGGCCTGTGTGACGCCCCCGAGCAACTGCTGACCATGCGGTCCGCTCGCTCCGGAACCGCTTCGCTCGAGCTCGCACTCGTGGCGCCGATCCTGCTGGTGATGTTTCTCGGGCTGGTCGACATCTCCGGGGCGCTGCTGACGGCGCGTCGAATGCAGACCGCGGCCGATGCCATCGCGTTCACGGCCAGCACCTACTCTTCGCAGACCATGAGTAGGTCTCAGGGCCTTAACCAGCTGACAGCTCTCGAAGCCTTGGACGCGACCACAGCAGCGTACGCTCTCTTTCCACAATGGGCCCGCTCGACACAACCGAATTTCGCAGTGACGCTCTCCGGCATCTCGTCGGCCGAGAACCCGGACGGCTCCTACACGCCGGACGTCGTCTGGAGCGTCTACACCAGCCACGGCCTCAAGCAATGGCGAGCCTGTGGTCCGATTGCGACATTCGGCAACAACAACAATCCCGATTATGCTCACGTCTCGATCGACGATGTCGGACCGACAAGCTTCTTCATTGCCGATGTGCGGTGGACGTTCACGCCGGTGTTCTTCTCCGGTCTTGTAGGCAGTATTCCGATGATGACTTCGGCCAGTGTCTCGGCCCGGATCGGCAACGGCACGGCCCTTCTCTCGACCAGCGCATACCCGACGGCGATCTCGTGCGCAGCTCGGCAATGATGCCGGACCGCTGCGCCAACGTCGCCCTGGTGTTTGCACTGGCACTCGTTCCGATTTGCGGTGTTCTCGCGCTGGCGATCGACTATGGTCAGGTCGTCTGGGTCAAGTCGCGTTTCAATGAAGCGGCCGACTCGGCGGCCTTGCTCGCGGCGACCGTCTCGGCCAATGAATTCAGGGCCGGCGGATCAACCTATCTGGCGGACGGCATCACGGCAGGTCAGCAACGGTTCGCGGCGCAGACCGGCAATCAGACCTCCGTCGTGACAGGCCAGCCCGCCGCCGTGGTGAAGATCGCCCAGACCAGTGGATTGTTCCTCGCAACCGTCTCCTACAAGGCGGCCGTGCCGGCAACGTTTGCCAACGTGCTAGGCTTTCGCTCGATCCCGATCTCCGGGCAATCCGGCGCCCAGCTGTCATTCAATCCCTATGTCGACGTGCAGATCCTAATGGACGTCTCGTCGTCGATGTCGCTCGCGGCAACTCCAGCTGATCAGGCGACGATGGAGCAGCTGACGGCGAACTACAAGCCGCCGCAGGGGGTGACGCTTCCCTCCAACGTCGGACAAGGCGAGGCCTGCGCGTTTGCTTGCCACTGGTCAGCAAAGACCGACGATTATTACCAGCTCGCGTTGCGCAACAATGTCCAATTGCGGATCACGGTCCTGAAAAGCGCCGTCGGGCAGGTGCTGCAGACGATGCAGCAGCAGGACCAGGACAATCGCTTCGCGGCCGGTCTCTACACCTTCTCCAACACATTCAACTCCATCTACCCGCTCAGCAACAACATCAGCGCTGCGTCGGCTTCGCTTGCTCAGATCGTGCCAGCAATCAATGACTGCTCCGGCAACTGCGACAACACCGATTTCGACAACGCCATGAACAACATCAACTCGATCGATAACCAGCTGCCGCGGACGGGCAACAACATTCCGCAGAAATTCCTCTTCATCATCAGTGACGGAGTCTACGACGACACGCGTAGCGGCGCCCGCTACATCGGACCGTTCAGCGCCTCGGATTGCAGCGCGCTGAAGGCGTTGAACGTGAGCATCCTCGTTCTCTACACGCCCTATCTGCAGATCCCGGATAACGCGTTCTGGGTTCAGCATGTCGAGCCGGTCCAGGACCAGATCCAGCCGAACCTGCAGGCGTGTGCGTCGGCTCCGAGCTACTTCTTCGTCGCCAACGATGCCGCCGACATCCAGAGCCAGCTCACTGCCATGTTCCAGCTCGTCGTGCAGTCGAGCAGCCATCTCATCCAATGATCATGGGCGGATCGCAGCCAGAGCTTCACGAGCACTCCGGGTCGCGACCTCCGCATAGAGCGCCATCTCGTCTCGAATGCCCGCTCCGAGCGCGGCCTCGAATGCGGGCCGTGCCGAGGCTGTCCGGCGGACCGTGGCGCCTTCTCCGGGCAGGTTTGATCGGAAAATGCCCGCGGCACTCGCAGGGAGAAAGTCCTCGTACGTGATCGGCGTTGCCTCGATCGCACCCTCGGCGATTGCCGGTTCGAGATCCCGGCAGGTTGCGCGGCGCCCGGTCGCTCGATAACGGCAGAAGATCAGGTCCTGGCGTCGCAGATCGTCGGCGTCGTCGGGAATGGCGTTGAATGCGCCCGCTTCTTTCCGGGCGAGGCATCGGTCGTAGAGCGCTCGACCTTTCTCGGTAAGCGCAGCGCCGCGCTGCTCGACCTCGCCGAAGCGGGCGGTGTGGGTGCCCAACTCCCCCGCGAAGCTGATCCGCTCCTCCCGGGCCTTGAAGCTGGTCTGGCGCAGCAGGACAGGATTGGCGCGGCGTGGCGGCCCCTCGATAGTCTCCTTCGGCTCCATGCCGAGATCGATCATCGCCTGGTGGACAGCGTCGATGTCGAGGACACGCGGCGTAAGGTGGTTGACGTGCGGCCCCTTGAAACAGACGACGTCGGCGATCAGCGGATGGGCGCTGCGGAAGCGTTGATAGGTCGAACGGTCGACGGAAGCCTCGGCGTTCCACCGGAACGTCTCAAGAGACTCGCGAACGAGCTCCTCCGCCCCGGCCTCGTCGAGCCCGTCGGTCTCGGCGACGCCGATCAGGACCTGGGCGCGCTGGGTCATGATGCGCCGTTCGGCCAGTATTCGCTCCGCCTCGCGCCTCAGCGCCGCGTCCTCGACCAGATCGAGGCGGAGCAGCGAGGTGAACATCCGGAACGGGTTCGCCGCGAGAGAGGACGGCGAGGTCGGCCTGAACGCGGTCGAATGGACCGGAATGCCTGAGGGCGCCAGATCGTAGTAGCCGACGGGGTGCATGCCCATGACCGCGAACAGGCGCCGTACCAGCAACAGCTCGTCGGGCCGGCCGAGCCGGATCGCGCCGTGCCGCTCGATGGCGATCCGCGGCGCTTCCCGATCGGCATCGCGCCCGCGCCCATCGACGTCACGGACCAGCCGCAGGAGTTCGTCATAGAGCGGAACCTCGGCGCGGTAGATCTCCGACATCGCGCTGCAAAAGCGGGTCCGGATCTCGTCTTGCGTCGTCGTGCGCATGTCAGGACGGCCGCTGCATGAAGAACATCGCCGCCTGGGTGATCTCGGCATAGTCACCGGGGCCGCCGCCACGGACGACGGGGCGCGCACGCGTGGTGAGATAGAGTCCGTTCTCGATCAGGTCGCGCTCGATGTGGACGGCGACGACCTCGCCGAGCACGAGCCAGCTGTCGACCGGCTCGTCGTCCTTGGTCTGCAGACGGAAAAGCTGGGTGACGCGGCACTCGAAATTGACCGGGCTTTCGGCGACGCGGGGGGCGGCGACGATGCGTCCGGGCTGAGCGGTCAGGCCGGCGAGCGTGAACTCGTCGACGTCGTGGGGAACACCGGCCGAGGTCCTGTTCATCGCCTCCGCGAGCGGACGAGTGGCGAGATTCCAGCAGAATTCGCCGGTCGCCTCGAGATTGGCGACGCTGTCCTTCCAGCCATTGCTGGAGAAGCCGATGATCGGCGGTCGGTAGTTGAAGGCATTGAAGAAGCTGTAGGGCGCGAGATTGCGCCGGCCTTCGACGTCGAGCGAGGACACCCAGCCGATCGGACGGGGTGCGACGATGCTGTTGAATGGATCGTGGGCGAGGCCGTGGCCGTTCCTCGGTTCGTAGAAATGAGCTTCGGCGTCGGCCATTCGAAATCCCTCCTGGGTGAGACAGTGTCCTCCCGATCGGGCGGAGACGCGAGACATGCGGGTGGCGTTTTTCGTGCTCGGCACGCTTGGCGACGCCTTGCCGGTGGTCGCACTCGGGCAGGCGTTGCGCGAGCGCGGACATGACGTCGTGGTCGCGACGAGCCATGACCATCGCGGTCTGATGGAGCAGTGCGGCCTGAGGTGGTCGGAGCTGTCGCCGAGCTATGCCGACGAGATCGCACGGGCGCCGGGACGGCTCGACGGGCGCAAGGGGGTGGGATTGCTGAGGGCGCGAATGCGGGACGCCTCCCGCCATTGGGCGGAGCAGGCCCGTCGCGCGTCGGACGGCGCCGGCCTGCTGATCGGGGCCGGACTCGCGATGGGAGCGGTGGCGGCGGCCGTCGGCGAAGCTGTCGAGCGCCCCGCCGAGATACAGCGCCGGTT
>CAXTUK010000080.1:0-9269 GCA_964247395.1 uncultured Acetobacteraceae bacterium | reverse complement strand
GCGCGATGGGCTTCTGCCTGTTCGGCAGTGCGGCGATCGCCGTGCTGCACGCGCGGGCGCGCTGGGGGTTGCCGCGGGTGGCGGGGGTGGCCTTCGACGTCCATCACGGCCACGGCACGCAGGCGATGGCGTGGAACGATCAGGACTTCTTCTTCGCCAGCAGCCACCAGTCGCCTTGCTATCCGGGCACGGGTGCGGCGGGGGAGCGAGGTGTGGCCGGCAACGTGGTCAATGTGCCGCTGGCGCCGGGCAGCGGGTCGACCGCGTTCCGGCGCGGCTGGGAGCGGACGAGCCTGCCGGCGCTGCGGGATTTCGCGCCGGGGCTGGTGATCGCCTCGGCAGGCTGCGACGCGCACCGGGCGGACCCGCTGGCGCAACTGGAGCTGGAGGTGGAGGATTTCGCCTGGGTGACGGAGGCGATCCTGGGGGTGGCTGGCGGACGGCTGGTGTCGGTGCTGGAGGGCGGTTACGACCTGCACGCGCTGGCGGGGTCGGCCGCGGCGCATGTGGGGGCGCTGCTGGCGGCTTAATTAAGGCTGCTTGTCTAAAGCAGAAGCATAATAAAAGAAATTGGCTCTTGCTTTAATAAGGGCTCGCTGCGATGGCTTGGCCATGGCGAAGATGCGGAACTCCACCTCGCGGTTCGGCCGCTTCGTCGAGACTTCGGTCGCGGGCGAACGGGTCCGCGCTTTCGTTCCGCCGCCATTGCCACCGGAGCCGATCATCGATGTGCTCCCGCTTCTCGACAGGCTCAGCCGGGCGGAACGCGCCTGCGGACGCCTGGACGGCATCAGCGTGCTCCTGCCGAGCCAGGAATTGTTCCTCTACATGTATATCCGCAAAGAGGCCGTGCTCTCCTCGCAGATCGAGGGCACGCAATCGACATTGTCCGACCTTCTCCGTTTCGAGACCGAAGCGCAGGCGGGGCGTCCGATCGATGATGTTCGTGAAGTCTCCAACTATGTCGACGCGATGATGCATGGCCTCGCGCGGCTGGACACGCTGCCGCTGTCGTTGCGGCTGATCCGTGAGATGCACGAGAAGCTGCTTCGGAACGGGCGCGAAGGGGCCACCAACCCCGGCAGGTTTCGCCGATCGCAGAACTGGATCGGCGGCACGCGGCCGGGCAACGCGCTGTTCGTGCCGCCGCCGCCGACGGAGCTCGATGGTTGCCTGACCGCGCTGGAGAGTTTCATTCACGAGAAGACCTCGAACCTCCCGGCGCTTCTGAAAGCGGGGCTCCTGCACGTCCAGTTCGACACCATCCATCCGTTCCTGGACGGCAATGGCCGCATCGGTCGGCTGCTGGTGACGCTTTTTCTGTGCGTGCACGGCGTTCTCACCAAGCCGCTGCTCTATCTCAGCCGGTATTTGAAGACGCATCGGGCAGATTATTATCGGCTGCTGCAGGAAGTCCGGGAGCGAGGCGCGTGGGAGGCCTGGCTGGAGTTTTTCCTCGACGGCGTGACGGAGACCGCAAATCAGGCGTTCGACGCGGCGACCCGGATCGTCGATCTGTTCAAGCGGGATCGCGAGCGTATCAATGTCGAGAGCAGCAGAGCCAGTTCCGGATTGAGAGCGCACGAACTATTCCAGCGGCACCCTTTCTTGACCTCCAACCAGCTGGTCAATCAAACCGGTTTGACCGCACCCACGGTGAACACAACCTTGATGGACCTGGTGCGTCTCAACATCATCGAAGAGGTGACTGGCCGTCGGCGTGGCCGCGTGTTCGGCTATCAAGGCTATCTCGCGATCCTCGATGAGGGGACCGATCCGTTACTGGTGTCTAGATAGCTTGGCCTGAGGCGGATCCAATAAAGATGAACGCGGAGGGAACGCGATATGAACGGGACGGGCAAGGCACGTCGGCTCTGGGCCCTCGAAGGCGGGTTCCTGAGCGAGGATCGAAGCAAGCTGGTGGTGGGGGAGAGCGGGCCGGTCACCCTGCCCTGCCCCGCCTTCCTGATCGAGCACGACCGGGGTCTGGTGCTGGTCGATACGGGCATGGTTCCGGCGGCGGTGGACGATCCGCGCGGCGCGTATGGCGAGCTGGCCGACGAACTCAGCGTCTCGCTCACGCGCGAGCAGTGCGTCGACCGGCAGATCGAGGCGCTCGGTTTCCAGATCTCGGACGTGCGGCACGTGATCATGTCGCATCTGCATTGGGACCACACGGGCGGGATGTATCTATTCCCGCACGCGCAGTTCCACGTGATGAGCGGCGAGCTGCAATACGCCTACTGGCCGCTGCCGGCGGGTCCCGCCTACCGGCGCGAGGACATCGACGCCACGCGCGGCTTCGCATGGAACCAGATCGAAGGTCCCGAACTGGATCTCTTCGGCGACGGCAGCCTGGTGGTCCTGCACATGCCTGGCCACTCGCCGGGCAACGCGAGCCTGCTCGTCCGCCTGCCGAGCCGGACGATCCTCCTGGCGGCGGACACGGCGCATCTCCGCTCGGGTTATCTGAGCGACCGGCCAATGCCGTCGGACTGGAACACGCTCCAGTCGGTGCAGTCGCTCCGACGGCTGCGTCAGATCGCGCGCGGGCTCGACGCCATGGTTTGGATTCTGCACGATCCGGAGGACTGGGCGGAGTATAAGCACGCGCCGGACTTCTACGCCTAGGCCGGGCGGCAGCAAGCGTCGTGGACAGGGCGGCAGCCTGACGTTACAGTCGATCGAATTGTTGACGTAACAAAGCAGGGTTGCGCGAGGACCCGGCGCGGGCCTCGAAGTCAACCCGCTCGGGAGGCTTCGATGAGGTTCCGGATCGGTGCTGCGGTTCTCGGCCTGCTCGCGACCACGATGTCCGCTCGTGCCGACGAGGTCATCCGGATCGCCTATATCGACCCGCTGAGCGGACCGCTCGCCGCGACCGGACAGCTGGGCGAGCAGCATTTCCGTTTCGCGATCGACCGCGCCAACGCCGCCCACCTCGCGGGTCCCGGCCGGACGTTCGAGCTCGTGCCGATGGACAACGAGGTCAGTCCGGTGAAGTCGCTGACCCTTCTGCGCAAGGCGATCGATGACGGCATCCGCTACGTCACCCAGGGCAACGGATCGGCGGTCGCATTCGCGCTGGTCGGCGGGATCGAGAAGAACAACAAGCGCGACCCTTCGAAGTCGGTGCTGTATTTGAACTACGCCGCGGTCGATCCGGCGCTCACCAACGACAGATGCTCATGGTGGCAGTTCCGTTTCGATGCCGATAGCGACATGAAGATGAAGGCGCTGGCCGACTACCTCGTCAGCCAGAAAGACTTGCACAAGGTGTATGTCTTCAACCCGGACTATTCGTTCGGCGTGTCGGTGCAGAAGGCCGCCGAGAGCATGCTCGCCAACCGCCGCCCGGATCTCGCCATCGTCGGCGCCGAACGGGTGCCGCTCGGCAAGGTCAAGGACTTCACCCCATACGTCGCCAAGATCCAGGCGTCCGGCGCCGACGCGGTGGTGACCGGCAACTGGGGTGCGGACCTGAACCTGCTGGTCAAGGCGGCCGCCGACAGCGGCTACAAGGGTCGCTTCTTCACCTACTACATCGGCGACCAGACCGCCGTCGCCGCGGCCGGCCCGGGTTCGAAGGGGGATGCCCAGATCAGCGAGTGGGCGAACAACGTTCCCGGCGTCGACGACGTGGCCGACGCCTTCGTCGCGCGATTCCACCGCGGTTTCTACTACTGGCGCATCGTCAACGAGATCGACATGCTCGCCGCCGCCATCAAGCAGGCGAACTCCACCGATCCGGCCGCCGTGGGCAAGGCGCTGTCGGGAATGTCGCGCCCGACCCCGCTCGGGCCGTCGATCATGCGCGCCGACAACCACCAGCTGCTGCAGCCGCTGTTCATCAGCGCGATCGAGCCAAGCCTGCCGCACGTCTTCCCCGACACCAAGCTCGGCTTCAAGACGATCAGCCGGATCGAACCGGACCAGACCAGGATGGCGACGACCTGCAGCTTCAAGGATGCGCCCTGACCCTTGATGGCCGAGACCCTCGTCCTGGTCGTGCTGAACGGCCTCGTCTACGGGCTGCTGCTGTTCATGCTGTCGTCGGGGCTGACGCTGATCTTCGGCATGATGGGGGTGCTCAACCTCGCCCATGCCAGCTTCTACATGCTGGGCGCCTACTTCGCGTTCACGATCAGCCGCGCCGTCGGGTTCTGGCCGGGCCTGGTGGTGGCGCCGGTCCTGGTCGGGATCATCGGTGCGGCGGTCGAACGTCACGGCCTGCGCCGGGTGCACCGCCACGGTCATGTCGCGGAGCTGCTGTTCACCTTTGGGCTTGCCTTCGTCATCGGCGAGATCGTGCCGCTGGTCTGGGGCCGCGACCCGGTCGACTACCGCGTGCCGGCAGTCCTCGACTTCGCGCTGTTCCATGTCGGCCACACCGCCTACCCGGCCTATCGCGTGTTCATGATGGCGGTGTCGCTGGCGATGTTCGCAGTCTTGCATGCGGCTCTCGCCCGGACCCGGCTCGGCCTCGTCGTCCGGGCGGCGCTGACCCATCCCGACATGGTCTCGATGCTCGGCCATGACGTGCCGCGCGTCTTCACGCTGGTGTTCGGCGCCGGCTGCGCGCTCGCGGGCCTCGCAGGCGTCATTGCCGGCAACGCGCTGACCACCCAGCCCGACATGGCCGTCTCGCTCGGCGGGATCGTCTTCGCGGTGGTCGTCATGGGGGGGTTGGGCTCGATCTGGGGCGCCTTCGTGGCGTCGCTGCTGATCGGCCTGATCCAGACCGTGTCGATCAGCCTCGACCTGCCGCTGGGGAAGGCGCTGCACGACATCGGCGTCTCGATCGAGCCGAACGGCGCGCTGGCCGATCTCTGGAACCTGACGATCGCTCGCGTCGCGCCCACCGTTCCCTATCTCTTCCTGGTGCTCATCCTGGCCTTCCGCCCGCGCGGCCTGGCGGGTTCGAGGTCGGCGTGACCGCGCGCGACCGTCGCGGTTCCGCCGTCCTCTGGTGGACCGGTGCGGCACTGGCCGCCATCGCTGCGCCCTACATCCTGTCGAGCGGCTTCGGCCTTTCGCTGCTCTGCCGCATGGGCATCGCCATCGTCTTCGCGATGTCGTTCAACATGCTGCTGGGAGGGGCCGGCATGCTGGATTTCGGCCACGCCGTCTTCCTCGGCTTTGGCGGTTTCGCCGCCGTCCATCTGATGCAGGCGGCGGCCAAGGGCTGGTGGGTTCCCGCCCCGCTCGTACCGATTGGCGGTGCGGCTGGCGGCCTCGCGGTCGCGTTGCTCGCCGGTCTCGTCGCGACCAGGCGGGGCGAGACCGCGTTCGCGATGATCACGCTCGGCCTGGCCGAACTGTTCGCGGCGATCGTCCTGGTGTTCCCGTCCGTGTTCGGCGGCGAGGAAGGCCTCACCGCCGACCGCTCCGACGGGCCGAGACTGTTCGGTTTAGATCTTGGCAGCCAGCTGCACGCCTATTTCCTGATCGCCGCCTGGGCGTTCGTCTGCGCGCTGCTGATGTGGGGATACACCGCGACGCCGCTGGGGCGTCTCGCCAACGCCGTGCGCGACAATCCGGAGCGGGTCGGCTTCATCGGCTACGACCCGGCGCGAGTCCGTTTCCTGGTCTTCGCGCTCTCCGGCCTGTTCGCCGGCATCGCGGGCGGACTGCAGGCGCTCAACGACGAGATCGTCACCAACTCGAGCATCTCGCCGGAGGTCTCCGGTTCGGTCCTGCTGATGACGTTCATCGGCGGCATCGGCACGTTCTGGGGCCCCGTGCTCGGCGCGATCCTGGTCACGTTCCTGCAGGTGGCGCTGTCGACGATCACCGACGCCTGGCTGCTCTATGACGGACTGCTGTTCGTCGCCGCCGTGCTGTGGGCGCCCGGCGGCCTCTCGGGCATCATCCTCGCCCACGCGCCGCTGATCCGTTCCGGCCGCGCGGCCTCGTTGCTGCCGTCCTATCTGGGGCAGCTTCCAGGCCTGGCACTGACCCTGCTCGGAACCGTGTGCCTGGCGGAACTCGCCTTCCGGCTGCAGGCCGAACGCAACGGCGCCGCACCCGCTCGCCTGCTCGGGATGGCGGCCCATCCGCACGCGCTCTGGCAATGGGCGGCCGGAGCCGCCGTGTTCGCCGCCGGCGCGATCCTGCTTGGCCGCACCTGGCCGATGGCGCGGTCGGCATGGCAGGCCCAGACGGCGACCCTGGCGTGACCGCCGCCCTCTCGGTCCGCGACCTGCGCAAGAGCTTCGGCGCCACATCGGTCATCGACGGCATCACGCTCGACGTCGCGCGAGGAGAGCGCCACGCCATCATCGGCCCCAACGGCGCCGGCAAGAGCACGCTGTTTCATCTCGTCAGTGGCCGCTTCCCGCCCGATTCGGGCCAGGTGCTGCTGGACGGCCACGACATCACCGGCCTGCCCTGCCACGTCATCAGCCGGAGCGGCCTGTCCCGCTCCTTCCAGGTGACCTCGCTGTTCTCTCGCATGACCGTCTTCGAGAACCTGCGCAATGCCGCCATGCACGCCTCGGGCGCCGGCCACATTTTCTGGCGCGCCGTCGCCGCCTACCGTCCGCTCAATGCAGGCGCCGAGGAAATGCTCGACCTGATCGGCCTCGGGCACCGCCGGCATGTGCCGGCCGGCGCGCTCGCCTACGCCGAACAGCGCGCGCTCGAGATCGGCGTCGCGGTCGCCGTCGGTGCGCCCACCGTGCTGCTCGACGAGCCGACCGCCGGCATGAGCCACGCCGAGACCGGCCGCGCGGTGGCGCTGATCCGGCGGGTGACCGAAGGGCGCACGCTGGTGATGATCGAGCACGACCTCGGCGTCGTCTTCGACCTTGCCGACCGCATCAGCGTGCTCGCGGAAGGCCGCGTCATCGCGTCGGGTCCGCCCGCCGCCGTCCGCGGCAACGAGGCCGTCCGCACGGCCTATCTCGGCGCCGCCGCCGGCATGCCGTGATGGTCGCGATGCTGGACGTGACGGGTCTGAACGCGTGGTATGGCAAGAGCCAGGTGCTGCACGGCGTCGACCTGCGCGTCGCGAGGGGCGAGATCGTCGCCGTGCTCGGCCGTAACGGCGCCGGCCGCTCCACCACGCTCAAGGCGATCATGGGCAGCGTCGTGCGCACCGGTCGGGTGGTGTTCGCAGGCGAGGAGATCGGCCGCCTGCCGCCGCACGTCATCGCCCGGCTTGGGCTTGGCTACGTGCCGGAAGACCGCGCGATCTTCCCCGACCTCACCACCCTGCAGAACCTGATGCTCGGCGAGAAGAAGGGGCCGGGCGGCCCGTTCACGCTGGCCGACGCCTATGCGCTGTTCCCGCGCCTCGCCGAGCGCGCGGGAGCGCCGGCCGGCGCGCTCTCGGGCGGCGAGCAGCAGATGCTGACGATATGCCGGACGTTGATGGGCAACCCGACGCTGATGATGGTCGACGAACCGACCGAGGGGCTCGCGCCGCAGATGGTCGAGCGGGTGCGCGACCTGCTGGTCGCTGCCGCCGCGCGCGGGACGACGATCCTGCTGGTCGAGCAGAAGCTCGCCATCGCGCTCGCGATTTGCCGTCGTCTGTACGTGATGGGGCACGGCCGGATGGTGTTCGAGGGCACGCCCTCCGACCTCGCCGCCGACGCGGCCGTCCGACGCGAGTGGCTGGAGGTGTAGCGGGTCTGGGGCCGCCGGCCCCAGCGGGTCGAGGGCGGCCCCCCCCCCTTCTCATCACCAGCAGGTGTAGCCCCCGTCGGCCTGCACGATGCTGCCGGTGAGCAGGCTCGCAGCGTCCGAGGCGAGGAAAAGCACCGTGGACGCGATCTCCTCGGGCTCGCCGAGGCGCCCCATGGGTGTCATGTCGAGCCAGGTCTGGAACATCTCCGGCTTCTCCTTGCCGAACAGCGTGAGCGGCGTCGCGATGTAGGTCGGCGCCACGGCATTGACGCGGACGCCGCGCGACGCCCACTCGGCGGCGAGCGACTTCGTCAGGTGGTGCACCGCGGCCTTGGTCGCATTGTAGGAGCATTGCTCCTGCGGCTTGTTGACGATGAAACCCGACATCGAGCCCATGTTGACGATCGAGCCGCGGCCCGCGTCGAGCATCAGCCGGCCGAACTCTCGGCAGCAGAAGAAGACCCCGTCGAGATTGACGTCCATGTGCTTGCGCCACAGCGCGTCGGTGGTGTCCTCGGCGGCGACCTCGCTGATCGCGATGCCGGCGTTGTTGACGAGGATCTGCGCACCGCCATGGGTGGTGCGGACGCGCTCGGCGAGGGCGGCGACGCTGGCGGAGCTGGTGACGTCGAGCGTCTCGCCGTGCGCCGCGATGCCGAGCCCGCGCAGATTTGTCTCGGCCGCGGCCGCTCGGGCGGGATCGATCTCGCCGACCACGATCGTGGCTCCGGCTTCGCCGAGGGCCTGCGCGCAGGCGTAGCCGATGCCCTGGCCGCCGCCGGTGACGACGGCGACGCGCCCGTCGAGGCGGAATTTCTCGAGATACATGCTTCTGTCCTCCCTGTGGTCTTGATTGGCGGCCGGCGGCGAGGCTGGCAGGATCGGTCCGCGAACGGGAGGCCACAGGATGACCGAAGCTTTCGTCGGGGTCGATGTCGGCACGGGGAGCGCGCGCGCCGGCGTGTTCACGCGGGACGGCAGGGCGCTCGGGCAGCACGTGGTGCCGATCACCACGACGCGGCCGCATCCGGGACATGCCGAGCAGTCGACCGACGAGATCTGGCGCGCGGTCACGACCGCGGTACGAGCGGCGGTGGCGACGAGCGGCGCCGTGACGGTCGCCGGCATCGGGTTCGACGCGACCTGCTCGCTGGCGTTGGTCGACGCCGACGGCAATCCGGTGGCGGTGAACGAAGCGGGCGAGGACGCCCGCAACGTGATCGTGTGGATGGATCATCGCGCGCAGGCGCAGGCGGATCGGGTGAATGCGGGCGGATCGGACGTGCTGCGCTACGTGGGCGGCCGGATCTCGCTGGAGATGGAGACGCCCAAGCTGATGTGGCTGGCCGAGCATCTGCCGGCGAGCTTCGATCGTGCGGCGCACTTCTTCGACCTGCCGGATTTCCTGACCTGGCGCGCGACGGGCTCGGCGACGCGGTCGCTATGCTCGACGGTCTGCAAATGGACCTATCTCGGGCACGAGGATCGCTGGGATCCGGCCTATTTCGAGGCGATCGGGCTCGGCGCCCTGGTGGCCGAGAAGTTCCGGCGGATCGGCCAGGAGGTGCTGCCGATCGGAGCACCGGTGGGACGCGGCCTCGACGCGCGTGCGGCCGGCGAGATGGGCCTGCCGGAGG
>CAXTUK010000079.1:6675-9276 GCA_964247395.1 uncultured Acetobacteraceae bacterium | reverse complement strand
GCCCTGCTTGGCGGCCGCTTCGAGCAGCAGGACGCCGTCGTCGGAACGGCCGTTATCGAGGCGCTTGCCGCCCTCTTGGCCGATCGCGGCGGCACTGCCAGCCTGCGCGATCACGTCCGGCACGCTCAGCGGCGTCAGCGGGTCGGCCGCGGACGAGGCCGGGCTGCGGCCGGTATCAACGGTAGGTGGGGCGGAGGCGACGCTGGGCGAACAGCCGGCGACCGTGCCGCCGCCGGGCCCCGGCATGGGGGCGAGGGAGACGGATGGACGAAATGCCCACCAAGCGCCGCCGAGGCCGAGCGAGAGCAGCGCCGCGGCGGCGACTGCGGGCAGCACCCATCGGGGGCGTGGCGATGTGACCGTCGGTTTGACGGGGGCGATCGGGTTGGTCGGAGTGATCGTGCCGGTCTGGACGGACGGTCCGAGCGGTCGAATTGGCGGCGGCGCGGGTTCGGCGGTCTTGCGGCCGGGGAGATCGAAGACGTTCCTGGTTGCGGATATACGGGGCCGAATGGCGGGCCAGCGGACGTTACCCGCGACCTGCTCGCCGGCGTCGGGAACGACGACGTCGTAGTGGGCGCCGGCTTCGAGCCGTTCGGTGATGTCCGGCCCGACGCGCATGAGCAGGTCGTCGCCTTCCGTGGTCACCGCTGCCGGTGGGAACGCGTGGTCGCCGAGGTCGGGAACGCGGAGCACCAGCCCGCTGCGTCCGGCAAGGTCGGCGCGGCCGGCAATCCGGATCAGGGCGTCGCCCGGCTCCGGCGCTTCGCGGACGCTGAATGCGCCGCTCACGCTGCCGCCTGCAATCGGGAGAGAATGGTTCCGAGTGCGGCGTTGGCCTGGGCGTCGAAACCGTCCGCGTCAACGGCGCCCGCGTTCTCTTCGAAGCGCCGGACGAGCGCCGAAATCCAGTCCTTGAGGAACAGGGTGGTGTAGGTGGACGGCGCCTCGCCGAGCGGCGGCAGGCCGTCCACGGGCGCCCTGGGGGCGAAGACGCGACGAGTCTTGTCGTCGAGACTGACCGGCCTCTGCGCCTCGGCGACATCGCGATAGCCGAGCTGGGTAACAAAGCCGCCGATCTGCCCCGACGCGATCGCCGCCTGCTTCTCGCCGGTCATGGTGATGCGGCTCTGATGGCCGCAGGTGCTGCGCAGGACGGCGGCGAGATGCTCGCGCAGCCGCAGCCGGCCGGCCAGCGCGGAGAGGCCGGCGACAAGCACGGTGGCCTGGTCGAGCGGGATCCTTAAGCTGGTCTCGGTCGCGGGATCGGCGGCGAAGGCGTTCATCGTCCGGGTCCACTCCTCCAGCGCCATGTCAGCAAACTGGTCGTGCTGATCCTGGACAATTCGAAGCTCGGTCTCGGGCGGCTCGGTCTCTCCGAAGAGCTGGCCGAACAGGTCGGACGCGTTGCTCACCGCACCCACGGGGGCCGCCTCGATCTCGGGCCGTGCCTGGAACGATCGCCAGACGGCGACCATCTGATCGCGGGAGACCACGAGCGCACGAAGCGTCGGGCCGAACATCTGTGCGGCGGCGCACTGGGTGAGAGGCCGGGCGAGCGCGGTCGCCGCCGCAAGCGCCTTGCGCCTTTCCTCGTCGAGATCGCCGCTGCGGTAATGCGGCCGAAGCTGGGCCACGAGCGAGAGGGCGAGACGCTCGACCTGGGCCGCGACCTGTTCGAGCTTGACGGCGACGTCGCAGATCGGGTCGAGCCGAGAGGCGAGATAGGAGATGCCGCCATCGCCCGGCCGGAGGGCCTCGTCCCAGGCGCGGGCGGCTTGGCTTATGTGACGGGTCACAAGCGGGTTGGCGAGGTACGCCGTCTGCCGAGCGGCCACGCTGTCGCGGGCGCGCGGGGAGATGCCGAGCTCGCGTCGCGTCGCGCCGCTGCCCTCGTAATCGAAGACGGCATCGAAGCCGATCGATGTCGAGCGCAGCCAGGACACGTTGTCGAATGGCCGGCCCGGTTTCCATTCCTTGACCCACGCGCAGCTCTTGAAGAAGCCAAGAAGACTCGCGTTGATCCGCGCGGTCCAGCGCTCGCCAGAGGCGACGTCCTCGCCGGCCTTGTGAACAAATTGGGTGTCGAATTTGGTCAGCACGAGGAACAACGTGTCGCGCTGGCTCTGGCGCTCCTGCGGGGTCCTGCCGATCGCCTCGCCGACCCAGCGATCGACCATGCCGGGCAGCGTCTGGACGTCCTGCACGGAATCGCCGACGCAGAGGAGCATGGCGGTGATCTCGCCTTCCGCCTGGTAGCGCTGGAACAGGTAGTCGACCTTGCCGCGCAGGAAGGCGTGGCCGAGATTCTCGGGAACGGCCAAGTAAGCGTCGACCTCGGTGTGCTTTTCCCGCGATCGGGCGCCGGGGAAGTCGAGGAGATCGGTGCGCTCAAGAAAGGGCCAGGGAGCCTGGGCCAGAGGCGCGACGAGTTCGGCGATCAAGGCGGTGACGATCGAGCGATCGAAAAGGCACGCGCGCCCCGTCGAGGAGACGATCCTCACGTGGGCGCCCGAGACGGCACCGAGCCCGAACAGCGCACTTACGTTCAGGATGCTCTGGTCGCGCGGCCTGAGCGCGTCGACGCCGCAGAAGGCGAGT
>CAXTUK010000079.1:0-6628 GCA_964247395.1 uncultured Acetobacteraceae bacterium | reverse complement strand
GATGACAGCGGCAGCGAGGGGATCAGCTCGGCGAGCTGGAGCCAGTAGTCGTCGCCGAGCGCCTGGACGAACGCGCTACCCTCGAAATGCTCGAAGAAGTAGGCGCGCAGTTCCTCGATGTCGTCGAGATCGAAGGCGGACGGCCCTCCTGTCGGCAAGGCGGCGAGCAGGCGTGCGGCGTCGTCCGGCTTGAGGTGCGTCGCACCCCTGGGCTGGAAATCCGACAGAAAGGTGTTGGCAATGATGCGGACGATTTCGGCCGGCGAGAGCAGGCGCAGCGGGATCGGCGGCGCGCCGGGGGGCGGCACCGGCGGTCGGAGCGTGAAGCGGGACACGAGGCCGGTCGACTCGTCGCCGCCGGACGGGTTCATCTCGGTAAGGAAGTCGAGCGGCTCGTCGCCGTAGCGCACAATGAGCGGCGAGTTGCCGGATCGGGCGAGGTTGGAGACCAAGTATGACTTGCCTGCCTGCGAGGCGCCGAAAACGGCGACCGTCGCCGGCCGGGACGCGGCGGCGGCGAGCCGGCGTGCTTCGCGCCGGCTCTTTCGCAAGGAGGCGGCTGCACCCCTCCGGGCGAGGCCGGGGTGGTCCTCGACCCAGCGGAGCGACGCGCCGGCGAGGTCGGCCACTGCGCGCGCGCGCGCGACCGTCCGCCCGTCTGCGGCCAGGTCCTTCATACCGCGCTCAGCCGGCCGGTATCGCGCCAATAGCCTTCAACGTCGCGCAGCGTCTGCAGCCGGAGCTGGACGACGCTGGGATGAACAACGCCCTCTTCGCTGTCGGTGATCTCGTCCACCTTGAACTGTTCACGGTTGGCGAAATCGTTGCGCTCCTCGTCGCGCTCGCGGATGTCCTTGCGCCTGAGCTTCACCGACAGCGGCAGCGCCAGGCGGGCGACATTTTTGGCGGTGGCGAACTCCAGAATATAGAGCGGTGTCGCCGGCCATCGCTCTATCGGCAATTGCCGGAAGCCTAATTGGGTCTTGCCCTCGAAATGCCTGATGGTGAAGGCGACGTCGTCCTCGGACGGCGGTCCGTCGAGATCGACGTTGTGCAGCAGCACGTTCTTGGTCCGGACCTGGTTGCTGAGATCCATCTCGCCGATGATTCGCGCGGTAGAGCGCATCGAGAGGTCCTGTGTGCGCATGTGGAAGTTCTGCAGCCGGCCCTGCGCCTGCACGCAGAGGGCGGCGCCGACCGCGACCGTGGTCTTCGGATCGACGATCCGGTCGAGGCCGTCCTTGAACGGGTATTGGGAACCGACCCGGTAGCGGTGCATCGGCACGATCGCGTGCGGCGGTAGCGGCATGGCCGCTGTGACCATGTCGACCACACGACGGAGCCGCGACGGGCGTCCCGAGAGGAGGAGCGCGTCGCAGTCGTAAGCCCAAACGACTTCGCCGAGATCGGCGATGACGGATCCGAGCGTGTGGCTAACGGCCGCCTCGACGAGACCGGTCTCCACCTTGACCTCGACCTGGCTCGGGTCGAACTCGTCCGCGGCGCCGGCCGCCCTTGCCTGCCTGGTGAGATAGGCCATCGAGCGCGCGACCTGCTCCGGGTCGCCCCTGACGACGTCGCCCAATCGGAACCGCGCGAGCTCGCCCTGGGTGCGGCCGGCGACCTCCTCGTAGCGGCGCAGCACCTCGATCGCCGCAGGCTCCAGCACGGTCGAGACGAAGAGCCGTCTCGCCTGACGGTCCTGCGCGGACTGGCCGGCATGATCCTGCGCGAGCGCGCGGTTCAGCGCCGCCCTGGCGTCGGGAACGTGCGCACAGCTCATCGCCGCCTCGATCGGCGGCAAGACTGATCGGGTGATCACGGCTTCGAGGACATCGTCGCCGGCGACCTTGAAGCTCTCGCGGAAGTTCTGTCGCGGTCGGAACGCGCCGCCTTCAGAAGCGACGAAGGTGGTAATCATCAGGTCGGTTGTACCGCCGCCGATATCGATGCTCGCGAGGCGTATGCTCGGGGCTTCGTCGCCGCCCGGCCGCGAACGGCCGTACAGCTCGAACAGAGCGTCGACGTTGCCGCCGAGCCGCTCGGTGACTTCATTGTGCAGCCAGACGATCTGGGTCGCGGTCGCCTCATCGAGTTCGGCGCGCAGGCGGGGCAGGTCGCCTTTCCCGCGCATAGTGCAGGCCAGTTCAATCGCAGTCTCGGCGCGGTTGCGGAAGATCTTCTGTTCCGCGACCGGCATGCCCGGTGGCATGGTGAGCATCACCGAGCGCAGCCGTCGCGGCCGGGTCGCGTCCTGCTGCGCGATGCGGTTGAACGGCGAGTTCATCTGCATCATCGCCTGCAGGATGATTTCGGTGAGCATGAAGGTGAACAGCAGACTACGCGAGAAAACCGCCGGTCCGCTGACGGTTGCAGCCGGTCGATCCTCCTCTTGCAGGCTCTTGGCCTCGTTCAGCATGGTCCGGAACGGGCCGTTGACGGGCGGATCGGTCAGGCTGGCGTCCATTGCCTTGCCGTTGAAACGCCAGCCCTGGGCCGCGGGACGCCTGTCCCAGAGGTAGCGCTTGGGCGAGGACAGGCCGGTCAGCCCCTCGTTGCCGGTTCGCGATCCGGCCAGACGCTCGGCCTCGTTGCCGGTGCGGACCGGGTTGGGCCACTGGAAGGCAGCGAGCCGGCCGGACAGGCGCGACAGCCGGTCGCGGCCGAAGCTCGCGCGCGCGAATTCGACCTTGCTCGGGAAGGGTTCGGCGTATTTGCACTCCGGCTGAGACAGATCGCGCAGCACGAGCTCGTAGCTGTTGGACATATTCAGGCCCTGGCCCGGATATTCCTCGATCAGGATGCCGCAGCTTCGCGAGTTGCCGAGGTCGAGCACGAGATCGACCTCGACCTCGGCTTCGCGGCCGGCGTGCAGCATCTGCACGCGCGGCATCGCTTCGGTCTCGGCCAGCATGGCGAGGAAGGTCTGGAAGATCGCGTAATGCTCGCAGGCCGGCAGGGCTTCGTCACCGCCCGAGCGCCGCCCGGCGCGTTCGGCGGCACGCTTCTCGCCCAGCATCTGCCCGAGCCAGTCGCCGATCCAGGCCTCGTTGAGGAACCAGCCGATGTCCTCTGGGCGATGAGCGAAGGTGAAGAGTTCCTGCGCCTGGCTGTCGTCCGGCGTGGGCGCGTTGTAGCGTCCGTCCTCAATGGCCTCCAGCGTCGTGTCGAAGGCGATGCTGAGCGAGAACCAACCGGCCGGCTGGTCGGCCGATCCCTCGCTCAGACGGCCGCGCGCCCAGTTCGCCGGTCCCCGTTCGTGGCGTTCCTCCGCGCCGGCGCGCGTCGTCTTGAAGTAGGGCAGTGGCACCCATTGGCGCCGCATCGTCTCGATCACCTGCTTGCGGCCGATCTGATAGATCTCGGCCTCGGGCGGGAAACGTCCCGAGACAGGCTCGCCGAGCCTGCCGGAGCCGGTTTCAACGAGCGGCCGCAGCACGACCTTGGCACTGCCGTCGGGGTAAGTTCCGGACGGCTCCTCCCAGAAGCTGCGCCGGAGCCGTCCGACCCGGTCGAGGTCGATCGGAACGGTCCAGAACTGGATGCCGCTGTGCGGGATGAGGTTGATGGATCTTGTCACGCGCCCGGTCTCTCGATGACGATCGCAGAATGACCGGTTCTCAGCGTCTGAACAATCCGTCCGATGCCCGGCTCCAGTCCCGTCCGCGGCGCAGCGCGGGGTCGTGCTCGAGGCTGAGACAGTCGGCAGCATCCTCGCCGATGCGGCGGCAGCGAAAGTCGGAGGCCACGAAAATGCGGGCTCCGGCGCACTGATCGGCGCGGATGAGCAGATCGTCGGCCTCAAAGCGCGACCGGACGGGCCCGGAGCAGGCGAGCCCGTCGGTCCAGACGAGATGCTGGTTGCCGCTTCCGTCCGGACCGAAACAGAACAGCCAGGATCGCACGCCAAGGAAGCGCCCGCTTCCGATCTCTTGCGTCTTCATGTTTGACAGACGGTGCCAGCAGCCGGCGAGAAAGGTAAGATCGTGCTGCTGCCAGCGGGTGAGCGGGATGTCGCCGCGACAAACGGGCGCGGCCAACGAGGCGAGCAGCGAGGCGAGGCAGAGGCCGGCCAGCGTGGCAGCCAGCGCAGTGGCGAGCATGCCTCGGATCACCGCACGAACAAGCCCGGATGGAAGCCGCCTGGCCAGAACGGGACCGGACGACCGCCGGCGAGGTAGCCCGGGCAATCGGCGGCCGAAGGATCGCGCCAGCGGCAGGGAAAACTTTCCGGAAGGATCGTGTAGCCACGGCCCGGACATGGCGCCGTGTCGATCTCGAGCGTGTCGTCGGCATGGAAGCGGGCCATTGCAGCCGCGCTGCACGAGCCGCCGTCGTAGGTGACGTGTTCCTGCCCGGCGCCGGCGAAGCCGAAACAGAATGTCCAGGATTGGACCTGTCTGGCGAACCCGTTGACGACGCTCCTGGTCTGCATGTCGGTCAGGCGGCGCCAGCAGCCTTGGAGCATCGAGAGATCGTGGCGTTGCCAGCGCGCGAGCGGCAGGTCGGCGCGGCAGCTCGCCGGGAGCGCAGTCGCGAGCGCGATGGCGAGTGCGGTCAGCAGGCCGGTCAGCGCGGCGGCCAGCGCCGTCGGCAACAAGCTAGGGAAGGGGCGGCGCAAGATCACGGTGGAGGGACGACGAATTCGCACGCGGGCTGCATGCGGCGGTTCGCGGCGGCGACACCGCTTCTGACGGTCAGCGTGCGACCGTTCAATCGGACCGTCACGCGGAACGGCGATGGCCGGCCCGTGCGCACTTCATAGGGATCGATCACGACCCGGTAGGCGCCGGGAGGCGGCGAGACGGACCAGAAGATGTTCTCGAGCGGCCTGGTGGTGAAGGCAGGCGCATCGGGGCGGCGAGCGTTCGCGTCCAGATCGAGACGGCCGCCCGAGGCGCTGGGGTGTTCGAAGGAGATGTGTCCGCCGTCGGGACAAAAGACGTGCAGATCGAGGTCGTTGATGTCATTCCAGGCCAGGATGACCTGAAGCGCACCGGTGCCGGTGCCGAGCCTGCGGGCGGCCCGGACGTCGCGGCGACCGAGACGCAGCCGGAGCAGCAACAGCATGAGCAGCAGGAGCGCGGCGAGGCCGACCAGCGGCCACCAGTTGCGCCGGCATGCCTGGACCACGGGGGCGAGGCCGCCGGCCGCGATGTCTAGAAGCAGTAAGGCAAGCAGGAAAAGGGCCAAGCATCCGGCGACGAAGCCGGCTAAGTGCCGCCAGTCGCGGGGTGAGGGCGGCGGGTTTTGAGCGGGCTGGGCCGCGGCCGGCCGTGACGGTGGCGTCTTCTCGACGGCCGGCGCCACCTGCTCGGACGGAGCGGCTCGCGGGACTGTTCTGGCCTTGCCGGTCAATTCGGCGGCCTCGGTGCTGGTCGCCCGTTGATGGCCCCACCCGACGAGGATCGGCCCGTTCCTGCCGGCTCTGATGAAGCTCTCGTCGGGAATGGTCAGGGCGAGGCGAAGGAGCTGTCCCTGCTGGCGTTCCGATGGCTCCGTGGAGGCAATGAGGTTTTGGGCGAGCTCGTCGCATCGTTTCGCGAGCGCGCGAAACTCGTCGCGCAGCGTGCCGGCGCCCCGCCCGGTCGCTGGCTCGGCCGGCACCTCACCATACCAGTCCGTGTCACCGCGAGCCGGATCGGGGATGGGCTCGGTGAGCAGGGCGGCGAACGGTGGACCCAGGCGCGCGTCCAGCAGGTATCGGAGGGCGGCCCAGTTCTCTATGACGAGCTGGCCTTCGAAGCCGAGCGGTCGAATGTCGCGCGTCGACGTGGTTGCGACCAGAACGTTGCCCATGCGTCCCCCTGGGGCCGGCCTCTCAGAGAGCGGACGCGCCGACCCACGGGGCAATGTTCATCAGCCGCAGTCCCGCCGCCAGACCGAGCAGAAGGAAAACGAAACCAACGAGGAGATGGGGGAGAAGAGACCGGTATCGGCGCGGAGCCAGCAATGGCCCCACATTCTCAGCTTTCGCGGTTGGCGAATGGACGACGGCGGGGGTCGTTTCAGCTTGCTTCGAGAGGAACGGCCCGAGCGGCGTTTGCGCGAGAGCGGGAGGTTCCGTTCCGGATGGTATGAGCCCCCAATCGACGAGTACGATCTGACCGTGGGCGATCAGGATCGAGTCTGCCGAGAGAAGAACCAATGCCGCTTCGACCAGTCGTCTCGCATCAACGTCGGCGTCGAGCGATCGCATGAACAGATCGAGGGCATCGCGCAAGCGACTGTCGGCGTGTTGGCGATCGTCTCCACCCAGCCCATCGATCGGGACCTCCTCGTCGTCCACGTCGTAATACCAAGCGACATGTCCGACCCGTCCCGGGGTGGACCAGGTCACAATCGGCTCGGCGAAGCTGAGATGTCCGAGCGGGTCGGCATGGCGAAGCAATGAGGCGATCCGGTCGTGTTGTTGAAGCACCGCTTGCTCGCCCAAGCGAAGGAGGCTTACGTCTTTCAGCGACGTCGTTCTTAGCAACTGGATCGCCATGGTCGGGCCTTTTCAGGCGTTTTGGGGCTAGGCGCCATCAGGAACAGCTAGCCCGCCTCAAATCACTGTCACTCGTAGGAATTCTGGAGCGGGCGAAGGGATTCGAACCCTCGACCCCAACCTTGGCAACGCACCCGA
>CAXTUK010000078.1:5159-9294 GCA_964247395.1 uncultured Acetobacteraceae bacterium | reverse complement strand
GCGGGGCCCGCGCCCCCCGGGCGCGCCGGCGGCGGCTTGTGGCCCCCCCCCCCCCCCCCGCGGCTCGCGGCGGCGCTTGGCGGCGAGGTTCCGGTCGCGGTGGCGGCGCGGCTGGCCGGCGATCCCTCGCTGCGCGGGCGACTGCTGGACGTGCTCGCCGGCCGCATTCGGCGGACGGTGTCTGACCGTGAACTCTTGAGGCTGCTCGATCTGGACGACAAAGCGGTGGCGGAGCTGCCGTTGCGTGTCGGCTGCGCCTGGCATGCCGCCTCTATCCTGTGCATCGTTGATGGGGCCATGGTTCGGCTCCTGGCCGAGCGGCTCGGTTTTGATCCGCGCCCGGTCGCGCTTCGTCATTGTCCGCGACATCTCGTTGCTGCCGTACCATCGAGCAAGCTTCCGGAACGGATCGGAACCGATGGCGCCGCGTGCCTGGATGCCTGGTGCGCGCAGCTCGACGATCTCGGTTCCGTCTATGGCCGTTGCCGCCTGCGCGCAGTCGCACCCAATGGGTCGCACCTCGCCTATGGACCGCCCCTGGTGCGCGCCCTGCTGGCCGGGGCAGCGGCCGCATGACCGTACAGTCCCGTTTCGTCGTCCGCGGATCGGAGCTGCAGGCCCGATGCGAAGCCGCCTCGGTCGTTGCGGCCGCGCAGAGCGAGGCGGAAGCGATCCGGGCGGCTGCCTTGGCCGAGCGGGCGCGCGAGCGCGCCGAGGGCTTCGTCGAGGGCTTGGCCGAAGGGACGAGGGTGGGGGCGCGGCTGGCCGGGAACGCGGCCGAGGCGGCGGCGCGCTTCCTCGCGACGAGAGAGGAGGAGTTGGTCGACCTCGCGTTCACGATCGCCGGCCGTATCCTGGCGAGCCTGCCGCGCGAGGCAACGCTGATCGCAGTCGCGCGCGAGGCGATCGCAGCCCATCGTACCGAGCTGCGGCTGGTATTGCGTGTCGACGCGGCGGTCGCGCCGGCACTGCGGGCGGCGCTCGCGACCGAACGCGTCGAGGTGCAGGCCGATCCGGGAGCCCCCGTTGGCGGATGTATGCTGGTGCATTCGCGCGGCGCGGTCTCGCTGGGCATCGCCGACCAGCTTGAGGCGCTGAGAGTCAGCGCCGGGCGGGATCAATGAGCGGCGCCGCGGTTCTCGATGTACGCCTGGCCGACATCGCCGCGCGGATCGGGCGAGCCGACCCGCGGCCCGAGCACGGACGCGTGGTGCGCGCGGTCGGCACCGTCATCCGTGCCGTGATGCCGAATGCGGCGATCGGCGAGCTTTGCCGGCTCGTTGACGGAAGGCGCGAGATCCTGCTGGCCGAGGTGGTCGGCCTGGAGGGCGACGAAGCGGTGCTGGCGCCGATCGGCGACATGCGCGGGCTTTCGACCCGTGTCGCGGTGATCCCGACGGGCGACGTGCTTCGCGTCCCCGTGGGAGACACCGTGCTCGGGCGCGTGCTGGACGGCCTTGGACGTCCGCTCGACGTAGCCGCCCGGGGCCCGTTGGCGGCTGGTCTGACGCGACCGGTCGAGATGACCCCGCCCGAACCGCTCGATCGTGCGCTGGTCGCGTCCGTCCTGCCGCTCGGCGTGCGCGCGATCGACGGTCTGCTGACGTGTGGCGAGGGGCAGCGCTTCGGCCTGTATGGCGAGCCGGGCAGCGGGAAGTCCTCGCTTCTCGCACAGCTGGTGCGCGGGGCGCGGGTCGACGCGGTCGTGGTCGGCCTGGTCGGTGAACGCGGCCGCGAGGTGCGCGACTTCCTCGACTGCCAGCTCGACGCCGAGGCGCGGTCACGCGCGGTGGTGGTGGTGGCGACGTCGGACCGTCCGGCGGTCGAACGCCTGAAGGCCGCCTACACCGCGACCACGATCGCCGAGGCGTTCCGCGATCAAGGCAAGCGCGTGCTGCTGGTGATCGACAGCATCACGCGCGTCGCCCGCGCGCTCCGTGAGATCGGGCTCGCGGCCGGCGAGCCGCCGACGAGGCGCGGCTTTCCGCCCTCGGTGCTGGCCGAACTGCCCCGGCTGCTGGAGCGCGCCGGGCCGGGAGCGTTGGGCTCGATCACCGGCTTCTACAGCGTGCTTGTCGAAGGTGACGGCACCGGCGACCCGATCGCCGAGGAGACGCGCGGCATCCTCGACGGCCATATCGTGCTGTCGCCGAAACTGGCGGCGGCCGAGCATTTCCCGGCCATAGACGTGCTCGCGAGCCGCAGCCGGGTGATGGGCGCGATCGTGAACGACGCGCATCGGAACGGCGCTCGCCGCGTGCGCGAGTTGCTGCAGAAGCACGATGACATCGAGTTCCTCGTGCAGGTTGGCGAATATCGTGCCGGTGCCGATCCTGTGGCCGATCAAGCGCTCGACCGGATCGGTGCGATCCGCGAATTCCTCCACCAGGATGGACGCACGCAGGCTCCGTGGGACGAGACGCTGGCATGGCTGGCCCGTCTTCGAGGCTAGGACGGATGTACGAGCAGTCGCGCAAGCTCGCGGCACTCGAGCGCGTGCGGCTCGGCGCGGCGAGCAGGGATCGCTCGGCATGCGCGCAGGCCCGCGAGCACGCCGAGCGGACGCACCGGGAGGCGCAGGAGCGATCCGACCTGCAGCACGCGAAAGGCCTCGCACGGCTGCGGAACCTCTATGACGAACTGCCGGGACGGGTGTTGCCGCCGTCGGCATTGACCCGACTGCGCGACGAGGAGACGGCGTGGCGCACGTCGCAGAAGGCGCTTGCCGCGGCGACGGAGTCGGCAGCGGCCGAGTGGCAGGCGGCCGGGGCGGCGTTGACGGCGGCGGAGGCGGCGTTGGCTCGCATCCTGCGACGAAGCCGCAGGCGGGAGGCTTTGGCGCATCGTCTCGGCGAGGATGACTGGCGCGCTCGCGAGATGGAAGACGAGCTGCGAAGCCAGGATGCGCTGCCGTCATGAACGCTTTCGGCGCAAAGCGGCTCGAGCTTCCGACGGTCCCACGGGCCGCCCTGTCGGCGATCAACCAGCTCAGCGCGCCACGGAGCACGCTGCATCTCCTGGTGTCGGGCCTTGCCGTCGAAATCGTCGACGCATCGTGTTCCGTCTTATCGGCCGAATGCTGGTTGGTGGTCGCTGTGGTGAACGGCCGCGAATGGCGGCTGCGCTGCGGCAGGTCGCTGATCAGGCGTCTGCTCGCGCAACTTGACCCGGATTTCGTCGAGCGGGCGATGCCCGGCGACGATGTCACGCCGTTGCTGCTCCAGCTGGCCACGGGGACGCTGCCGGTCGAGGTGATGTCGGTGTCGCGATGTGGCGCGCTTTCCGGCGCGCGTGCCGTGACCGTCAGAGCCGGCGGGGAGGCGTGGTCGTGCGAGCTGGCAGGCGAGTTCTCGTCATGGCCGGAGCGCGGGCCGGCCTCGGGCTCGTTCGGTCTGCCGGTCGCGGTCGCGGTCCGGATCGGTGCCACGCGGCTCGAGCCGGGCGTGCTCGCGACGTTGCGCGAGGGTGACGCGGTGCTGCTCGAGCGTCGTGTCAAGGGGCCGGACGACGCGCTCCTGGTGGGTGGCGAGGCCTGGGTTGCCGAGGTGGCGCGGCTCGGTCATGGCTGGAAGCTCAAGGCGTCGCCATCGCCGGCGGCCCTCGACGAGAAGAGCTGGACCATGGCAGTTCAGGATGGTGATGCAGCAGGGCCGGCCGGACTTCCGGTCACGCTCGCCTTCGACGTGGGACAGGTCGAGATGACGATCGCCGATTTCGCGCGTCTCGGACCGGGGTCGGTGATCGATGTCGAGAGGAGCATGGCGGAGCCGGTCGCGATCCGGGCCAACGGACGCCACGTCGGCTACGGCGAACTCGTCGACATCGACGGCGCGCTCGGCGTCCGGATCACGCGGTGGCTCGATGCCGGGTAGCGTCCTGCCGGCGGCCTCGCCGAACCTGCTCGGTATCCTCGTCGCGATCGCGGCACTCGGGGTACTGGCGTTCGTCGCCGTCACGATGACGTCGTTCGTCAAGCTGTCGGTGATCCTGTTCCTGGTCCGCAACGCGCTGGGTATCCAGCAGACGCCGCCGAACCTGGTCCTGTACGGAATCGCACTCCTGCTGACCGGCTACATCATGGCCCCCGTTGCGACCCGCCGAGCCACCCGCCCTTCCCCACCCGACCACCACCACC
>CAXTUK010000078.1:0-5149 GCA_964247395.1 uncultured Acetobacteraceae bacterium | reverse complement strand
TCACGGCTGATCGAGGCGCAGTCGGATCCGGCCCCCCGGCCCCGGGGGCCCCCGCGCCCCGCCACCGGCCTGACCGCACCGGACCAGCACTACCAGACGTTCGACGACTTCAAGCAGGCAGCGACGCGCGCCTCGGTTCCGATGAAGCAGTTCATGCTTCGCTTCACCAGTCCAGGCGAACGCGAGTTCTTCCAGAACGCCACGGCGAAGGTCTGGCACGACCCGCAGACGCTGACCGTTTCGGCCGACGACATGATCGTCGTCATGCCCTCATTCATGCTCTCCGAGCTCCGTCGCGCGTTCGAGGCCGGTTTCCTGCTCTACCTGCCGTTCATCGCGGTCGATCTGATCGTGACCGCGGTCCTGCTGGCAATGGGAATGTCGTCGGTTTCGCCCACGACGATCTCGGTGCCGTTCAAGCTCTTCCTGTTCGGCGCCATCGAAGGCTGGACCCGCCTGATCCACGGCTTCGTGCTCGGTTACGCGACATGATGGACCGCATCGACCTCGTGGGCGAATTGCAGATGACGCTGGGCATCGTGCTTTACGCGGCACTGCCGCCTCTGCTCGCCGCACTCGTGGCCGGTCTGGCGGTGGGCATCCTGCAGGCGGTGACGCAGGTGCAGGACCAGTCGATGCCGCTCACCTTCAAGCTGCTCGCCGTGGTGGTCGTCCTGCTCGTCGGTGGTGCTTCGCTCACCGTCCCGCTCGTCCGGCAGACCGAGCACGTCTTCGACAGCTTCGCCGAAGCGACCCGGTGATGGGGGGCGCCATAGGTGCAGATACGGTCAACGTCATTCTCGCCTCCGTCTGGCACTGGCTGCTCGCGTTCGGTCTGGCCATCGCGCGACCGTTCGCGATGCTTTCGGTCGCGCCGGTCTTCACCCGCATGCAACTGTCCGGGCTTCTGCGCGGAGCCGCCGCGAGCGCGTTCGCGATGCCGATGCTGCCGGCGCTTGCACGCGATATGCGCCCGGGCGATGCGTCGTCGCTCACGTTGCTGCTCGCGTTCGCCAAGGAGGCGGTGCTGGGCGGGGTCCTAGGGATCGCGCTCGGCGCACCGTTCTGGGCCCTGGCACTTGCCGGCGACGTCATCGACAACGCTCGCGGTGCGAACCAGGGCCGGCTGTCGGCCGACCTCGCGAGCGGCGAGGACGAGGGGGTCACCGGAACGCTGCTTATCCTGACAGGAATCATGCTGTTCGTTCTGGCCGGCGGCTTGCAGGTCGTGGCCCAGGCGCTCTACACGAGCTGGGCGCTCTGGAAACCTTTCTCTGCCTTCCCCACGCCCGCGGCGGGGGCAACTCGGCTGATCCTCGGGCTTCTCGATCAGATCATGCGAACCGGCCTGAGAATCGCCGCACCGGTCATCATCGCTGCCCTGCTTGCCGACGTCACCCTGATCATCATTGGACGCTTCGCGCCTCAGCTCAGGGTCGAGGATCTCGCGGTCACCGCTCGCAACCTCGTCTTCACGCTTTTCATGCCGCTCTACTGCGCATTCATGATTCTCTATATGCGCCAGGATCAGGCGCAGGTTCCGCATCTCGTCGACCAGATGAAGATCGTGCTGCACGGGCATGGGCAGCCGCTATGACCGAGAAGGGGACGACCGAGGAGAAGAACCTTCCGCCGAGTGCCAAGAAACTCAAGCTTGCGCGCGGGAAGGGCCAGATAGCTCGGAGCCGCGAGCTGGTGACCGCCGTCGCGACCGTTGCGGGGCTGGCAGTTCTCGCATTCCGCACGCCTGATCTTTTCGACCGGTTTGTCGCCAGCGCGGAGCTCACTGGACGTCTGGCGGCCAACGAGCCGTTCGCGACCGCCCTGTCGACCGTCGCACCACAGATCGGCTTGGCCGTTGCCGGTCTCTTCGGACCACTGATCGTGCTTCTCGTCGCCTCCGTCCTCGTCAGCAACGTCGTCGTCAATGGCGGTCTGGTCTTCGCGATCGATCCCGTCCTGCCGAAACTCGAGCGTCTCGACCCGATCGCGGGACTGCAGCGTCTCGTCGCGTTGCGGAACTGGATCGAGCTTCTCAAGACATCGCTCAAGCTTGCTCTGGTGGTCTCGACGGCGGTCCTCCTGCTGCGCGGGGCGATCGCGCCCCTGGTCGAGCTTCCGGCCTGTGGCCTTGTCTGCGCGCCCGGTCTGCTTCGCGAGCTCCTGCAGCCACTCGTGATCGCTGCCTGCCTCGGCTTCCTGCTCGTCGGATCCTTCGACATCGGTGTCCAGCGTTGGCTGTTCCGGCGCGACATGCGCATGAGCCGGACGGAACAGAAGCGCGAGCGAAAGGAGCAGGAGGGCGATCCGCTGATCAAGCGGCGAAGCAAGCGCGAGCATCGCGCGTCCGCAAACTCAAGGATGCGCGCCGGCCTTCGCAACGCGACGTTCGTCGTGCGTTCTGGTGCGGTCACGTGCGCGATGCGCTACGCCCATCCCGACGCCCAGGTCCCGATCCTGGTCGCTCGCGGACGCGGCGAGATGGCGTCCGCACTCGTCGAAGAGGCGAGGACGCGAAACATCCCGGTCATCTACGATCCGTCGGTCGCCGCCACGGTCGACAAGCTCAAGGTCGGCATGATGATCACCAAGGCGATGTTTCCGCCCGTCATCGCCTGCATGCGCGAAGCACGCGTCCTCTGAGATGGGGGAGCCGTGCAGGACTGCCCGCAAGCCGATCGACCCGTGTCGCGTGAGACGGACACGCGGCTTGAGGCGGAGCTCCGAGCTACGGCGCGGACACGGAGCCGCGAAAGACGCTCACTCGCGTTGGGGCGTTCTGCTCGGGCTGAAGCGATGCGATCGTGTGCGCGACGAGATCGACATAGCGGACCGGCCCATCGAAGACGACGAGCTTGCCATCCGCGGAAGCCCTGAGGGGCCAGCGGGGATCCGAAATCCCGAGGGCGTCGAGGGTTTGATCCAGGTGCGACAGACCGATGGACTGCAACGGCATCATCTGTTCCTTGGTCTCGCTCGTGGCCGAGATCCAGACCGCGCTCCCGTCGAAATACCAATCAAAACCGTAGTTTCGTCCGAGTCGGTCGAGTGTCGCGGCAAGCGAGGCGGACGGCAGGCGGCCGTGGACCCGGCCATGAACCGCGTCGCTCACATGCGATGGCAGTCCGGCTTGTTGGACGATCTCGGCCAGCACGTCACGGATGTCCTGATCGACGACCGAGTAGGAGACGATTTCCGCGTTGGCCGGGAGCGGCGCGCCTTCGGCCGCACCGGCGAAGATCGCAACCGCGAGTAACATGGTCAGAGGCGTGGCTGGGCTGAGGACTTTCGTCATGTCGGTGAGCATTTCCGTGTCGGCGTCACAGCTCGCGTCGATAGCACGGCGGGCGCTCGATCGGTAAGCGTGCGATTGGATCGCGATGCGGAGGGAACGAGAGATGCGAACTGACACGATTCCGAACGGTCCAGCCCTGCCAGGGTCTGGCGCGATGGCCGATCGTACGGGGCTGGATGCTGTCGGCGCTCTCACGGTGCTCGGTGCGGCATCGCGTCAGCGGGACGACGTGACAAGCGCCATCCACCATTACGAGGAGGCGCTCGCGCTGCAACTCGGCCTTGGGCCAGGCGACCATGGACAGGTGACACGCATCCGCGAGAGGATCGCTGCTTGCCTCCTTCAGCTCGAGCGTGCTGACGAGGCTCTCACGCAACGTCGTTTGATCCTGGCCCTCACGCCCGGCGGCACCGAACGCGCGACCGCTCTCAATCGGGCCGGCGAAGCCGCCTTTGTGGCGAGCCGATACGAGGAGGCCGCTGGCTATTACAGCGACTCGCTGGACATACTTCGTGCGGTCTTGCAGCCGAAAGATCCCATCGTCGCGGCGACGCTTGCAAACTACGGCGCGGCTCTGGCGTTTCTCGGCCATATTGACCAGGCTGAGCGTTGCTTGCGCGAAGCTGTCGAACTCGATCCCGAGCTGGACGCCGCCAAGCGCATGCTCGGCTATACCTTGAGCGTGGCCGGACGTGCCGACGAGGCGACCGACCTGTCGCGTCAGCTCCGCTCGCGTCAGCCCGTGCTCGTCATGCGTACGCCTCTGCACTCGAAGGGAGCGGTCCTTGTTCTTGGGTCAGAGGCGGGAAATATCCCGGCTCGCCATCTTTTCGGGCGGTTAGACGTGACCCTGATTCGTTGGACAACCGAGTTCATTGGCGACGATCCACGGCGGATGCTTCCGCCGCATGACCTAGTCTTCAACCTGATCGGGGATGCGGACGATGGCGAAGGGGCGCTCGATCGAGCCGCGGCCTACGCCGCGATCTGCCCGGTCCCCTTTCTCAACCCACCGGACCATGTGCAGAGAACCAAGCGCGACATGATGCCGGCGCTGCTTGCCGGTATCGACGGCCTTCTCGTTCCGCACGTCGTCCGCAGCGGGGCGAACAGCGAAGGCGCCCGCAGCACGCTCAACGGCGCCAGCCTGCGCTTGCCGATACTGCTCCGCAAGGCGGGGCGGCATGGCGGTGACAGCGTGGAACTCATCCACACGGAGGAGGAGTTGCGCGCGGGATGGGCGCATTCGGGGTCGTGCTACACTACCGAGTATCACGACTACCGCTCTGCCGACGGGTTTTTCCGGAAGTACCGGGTGATCTTCGTCGATCGGAAGCCATTCCCGTACCATCTCGCCATCTCGCCGGATTGGCTGGTCCACTACTTCTCCGCCGACATGATCGCCCATCCTTGGAAGCGGACGGAAGAGCTCGAATTCCTTGCCGACATGCATGCCGTTCTCGGCGATCGAGCCGCCGCCGCACTGCATGAAATCGGCCGCCGGATCGATCTCGACTACGCGGGCATCGATTTCAGCCTGCTTCCCGATGGCAATCTGCTGTTCTTCGAGGCGAATGCTACCATGCTCGTCCACCCGGAAGACCCCTGCGGCCCGCTCGCGGCGAAGAACCCGTTCATTTCCTGCATCCTTGACGCCTTCGAGACGGTCGTGCTGTCGCGTCTGCCGATCCAGGGCGTTGCCGCCGCGTGAGGCGAACAAAGTAGATGCAAGCGTGTGCAACAGTGCCCATAAGCCGTTGATTGTACCTCGAATGCATTTGAGTGCACTCTCCCGCACGGGTTACGTCCCCGAGCGTGGTGTAGGAGCCCGGCCCTTGGTAGGTCCGAGTTGAT